>JACREQ010000007.1 GCA_016218155.1 Bacteroidia bacterium | reverse complement strand
TCAATTGTTACTTTGTAAGGCTGTGATGATAAATCTGCAGATGTTGCAATTCCAAAACGGATATCGGCACCTAGACGAATGGATTGCTTTTTTAGATCCTCCATCATTTCTGGACCAGTAATCCCATTAGGGTAACCAGGGAAATTATCAACCTCAGTAGTTGTTGTTAATTGTCCTCCAGGTTGAATTCCTTCGTAAAGAACGGGATTAAGGTTGGCTCTTGAGGTATATATAGCAGCCGTATATCCTGCTGGTCCTGAACCAATAATTAATACTTTAACTCTCTCAATGGGTAACTCTCTCTTTGAGTTATTCTTGTTACCGTCCATACTATTCATCGGCTTAAATAGCTCCATAGTAAATCAATTTTAAATAATTGTCAAAGTTAATGAATGCAACCTAAACAAACTAACACCGCATCATTAACAAAAAAAGAATCTTTTAGTTTTCTGAATTCAAAAAAAGAATCTATTTTTGCATCCGCTGAAACAATCGGGGTGTGGCGCAGTTGGCTAGCGTACTTGCATGGGGTGCAAGTGGTCGTCCGTTCGAGTCGGATCACCCCGACAAAATCATAAGGGGCTTTTGCCCCTTTTTTGTTATACCTAATGTTTTATACTTATACCCTGTTTAGCGACAATCTTGGTGTTTACCACATTGGCTTCTCTCAGAATCTTGAGAGAAGGCTTCTGGAGCACAACAGGGGTAAAACAACCTTTGCGGCAAAAGGCATGCCGTGGCGAATTGTTTATAAACAAGAATGTTATGAGTCTCCAGAATCTATAGACCTATTATTAGCCCACTGAACCACCGAGAAACCTTACTGTCGTTTTTTAAAATTAATCCATATCTCATAAAACGCTATACTTAATGCGAAAAAGATTATCAATACGGATCCCGCATAAGAAATCTTCTTACTTACAATATATGTCTTAGGTTCAAATTTAAATTCTATAATATGTTTACCCGCAGGTATGGCAATTGCTCTCAAAACAAAATCTGCACGGAAGTATGGTGATGGTTTTCCATCAATATATGCATTCCATCCATCTTTATAGTAAATTTCAGAAAAAACTCCAACCTGTACCATTCCAGCATTTGACTCGTAGATTAAATGATTGGGACGATATTTCTTTAAGTTAATTTGAGCAAAAGCGTCGTATTTATAATTACTAGGAATCAAATTGCTATATGATTGATCAACAACAGCTGTATTTTTAGGATCTATTAAATCTAGAGTTTTAATCTCTTCATCTGCATTTTTTACAACCTTAATATCTTTAATTATCCATACTGAACCATTTGCATAAGGATTTCTAATTGGTGCTGCTTCGGGATTATATATAATATATTTGGTATTCAACATATTTAAAGCAGAAATTCGGCTCTTTAGGGTGTTTTCAATAATGGTATCGTTATTGCTTTTTAAAGCATTTATTAAACCTTGATATTCATTATTGAGCCTGAAGTCGATCAATTCAGCATATCTCTTTAATTTTGCACCATGATACCCTCCGATAGATTTGTGGTAATATGAGGTTGAAGCATTGGCAAATGGATTATCGAGCGATAATACTCTGTAATTTGTACCAAAGTTTAAGGTTGTAAAAGCCAAATTCGCTTTTTCGATTTCGTTGTTCCCAATTTTCGATATCTTTTGATTTATGTTCTCATTTAATATCGGATTGTCTTCCATTTCCCAATTCAATATTTGAATATCCGCTACATTAGGCCTAAAGGGAGTATTTTTATCTTTTGATTTAATCCAGTGGTAACTACTTGTATCGGTATTTAGATATCTTTTATCAACCATCCATAAGTCAAGCAGTACCAAAATGCCAATTAAAAGAATAAAATAATGTTTTGCAATTTTATTCCATGTATAAAGAAGGATTAATCCAGAAACCAGAATCATAAAAAATATAGATCTCAATAGATCAGTTTTGAATATGGCTATTCTCACCTGCTCAATATCCATTTTGATTTGGTTTATTTGCTGAAGTGCCTGAGGGTATAATTGCGACTGTTTGTTAAAATACTCCAACTCATTATTATTAAAGAAACTAAACCAAAGAGAAGGCAATAGGTAGAAAAGAAAAAATAGTCCAATTGTTGCCCCAATGGAATATATTAGTTTCTTTTTGTTTAATTGGTTGTTGAATAATTCATTTAGAAATAGAAGGCCTAGAAGGGGGAAAGATATTTGCACTAAAACCAACATCATTTTTGTATCCCTAAACTTATTGAATAAAGGCATGTGATCGATAAATAAATCGAGAATTGCACTGTATTTCCACGATAAAAATACGGCGAGAATAGATACTGCAAGGAACGCCCACTTAATCGTATCCTTAATAAAAACCAGCCCTAACACAAAAAGCAGAAAAATTGTTGCCCCAAAATAAAATGCACCTCCTGTACCAAGTTGTTCGCCCCAATAACTTGGGAAATTAGCAATATCATTCCTATATTCAGGTGTAACATCGCTTAACTTGTCTTTAAAATCGCCTAAACGACCAGATGCTCCACCTTTTATATTTGGAATTGCCAAAGACCAAATCTCGCCATATCCTAAACTATATTCTTTAATATAATCGCGATCAAGTCCTTTTAATTTAGATTTATCATCAGTTTGGTTTGTTGAAATAGTTAAATCGGATTTTCCCCTATTTGTATACTTTGCATATTCGTTTGTTAAAAGCAAATTAGACATGGTAGGAATGATTCCAAGTATTGAAGCGAATAGTAAGAATGTTGATATTTTTATAAAAACCTGTACTCGACGTTCTTTATAAAACCTGTAAAATTCAAAAATGACGATTGCTAGAATTAAAAAAAGCAGGTAATAGGTTTCCTGAATATGGTTTGCTGATAGATGCAAACAAATAAATATGCACAACAACAGTCCGCCAATTCTAGAATTCTTTCGATAGGCGTAAACCAAACTTCCAATAATTCCAGGCAACAAAGCAATAGCGTGAACTTTTGTATTATGCCCACCTCCAAGATAAAGTATATTGATAGTAGAAAAGCCAAAAGCAACAGCTCCAATAATACTTAACCATGGGTTTACACCAAAGCACAACAATAAAACATAAAAACTTAACATCCCCAGAATCAAGTAACCCGTAGGTGCTTTAAACAGTTTAAAGACAATAAAACTTTCTATTGTACTCACAAGGGTTTGATTATTCATTGAAATCTGATAGGCAGGCATTCCACTAAATGCCGAATTGGTCCAAAGAGGATCAGTCTTTTCCTCTTGTCGAAAATCATAAATTTCCTTGCTCATTCCAATAAACTGGCTAACATCGCTCTGATTCAAACTGTAACCATCAAATTGTGGAGCAAAGAAAACCGAACTAAGTATTACAAAAACGGAAACCGCAACTAAGTATGGCAAAACTACTGAAAACCTCTTCATATATAGACCATTTAGTATTTTAAACTATTAGCATTGGGATTAAATTGAACCTCAAAAATAACTAATAAATGTATGAAATTTTTATAAAAAAGATTTAATATGCATAAACAATAGTATCAACCTATTAAGATTACCTTTTTGAAAAAAATATTTGTATGATAATAAGTTTCCATTGAACTAAATTCCATAAATTATAATACTAAAGAAATAGCCTGTTGGCTTTCTTCATGAAAGATTAATCCTTTTCCTCTTAAAACCTCCCATTCCTTCTCAATAATGTCTTTGGAAAAATTATCAATCATAAGAATTACTTGTTCTTTTTTTATTGGTTTTTTTAAGAGTGATAAAATTGCTTTAGATACTTCGTTTAAGTCATGAATAATTTCAGAACCACTTCTTGTGTCAACAATCTGATTATTATTAATGTATGATAAAGTTGGCATAATTTTAGACTCTTTTTCTTTCCAAATATTGCCCCATTTATTAACTATTGTCTTTAACTCTTCCTCCCATTTTATTAAATTATCTATATACCCATTATCGCTACAATCAACAAAATAATAAGCAAGGTTGGAAAGCGAATTTTTTTCAAATGGATAAATTAGTTCATAATAATCATACGGCTTAAGATCAAGATTATATTTTTCTTGATTATTGTGATATTCACTGTATCTATCAAATCTTAAGGGAACAATATTTGGAGGAGGTAAATGAAATAAAAATGGCAGTATTGAATGATAAAATTTATAGATTTCCTCACTATCTCCTGGAAATCCAATAATTAAATTCCATGATGGTTCAATTGAGAAATTAACACAATTTTTGAGTAGTTTAATATTACTAGCTCCAGAAACTCCCTTTCTCATTATTTTAAGAAGAGGGGTTGATATTGCTTCAATTCCCGGTTGAATTCTATTGAAATTCTTTGATTTTAACAATTTTAGTTCTTCCTCTTTGAGATTTGGTCTAACCTCATAAAAGATAGAAATATTTTTGGGGACTTCAAGTTTTGGAACTACCTTCTCAATATAATTCTTTGGAAGTGCAAGATCTGTGCATATTATTTCATTTGTATATTGATAGTATTCTTTCATATGCCAATTCATGTAAGCACAAGCATTTTCTTCATCCATAGCTTTATGCTTCATGGCACTTCCATTTAATCCACAAAACGAACATTGGATTTTTTAACCCCACCAACAGCCCCTTGAAGTTTCAATTGTAATCCCAGGTTTTTCTGAATTACTTACTTTGTTCTTATAAGAATCAAAGAATGAATGATAATCCAATAATAGGGGTTCGTTCAGTGTAGAATCTTTACCAAAACAACTTAAAGCTTTAGTATTCATATTACCTACTGAAAAATATTTCTTAACGTTATTTTTTGAAAAAACACCGTCTATGATTTCATTTTTCTCTGAACTCCCCTCAATCATGTTTTTAATAAATTGAGAAAAACTTTCCAACGATGGCCCCGAAAAAACATAATCAATATAATCAACGTTTTTAACAAACTCTATCCCCATTGGATATTCACAATTACTACCACCAAAAACTATTTTTATATTTGGGTTTATTTCTTTAATTTTTCTTGCTAGGGCAAGGCTTGGAATATTTTGAGCAAAAAGAGATGTAAAACCAACTATATCAGATGTATAGAGTTTATTTTTAAAAATTAACCCTTCTAAAAAAGCACCTAAATTATTCCTTAATATCTCAAACTCTTCCTTTCTTTGAATAAGTTCATATAGCATGTGTCCATATCTTATAAAATACTCATTCAAATTATCACCTTCATTAGGAAACGCTTCGTTTCTGAAAAACCAGTCACCAATGCCAGTTTGAATACTCCAATCATCAAAATATTTGTAAACTTCGGAACCAACAAGCTGAGCAAAATCATGATTAAAGTAAAATATGTCTACATCAACACTATTCTCGAATTTTCTTTTCAATTCCGACTTTAATTGGGTTAAAGCAATTGAAGGAAGGCTCAATGAATAGAATGGCATACAAACTAAACTTATTTTCATATTTTATTAGTTAAATTATTGATAACTATTTATTTAGATTAAAGTATTATAACACTCTAAAATATGTCGAAACATGTTGCTACATTGTTATTCTTTTAATTAGAGGATATCTTCTCTTCTTCCATTTTTAAAGATTTACTGAGTTCATCATATAACTTATATACAGCAGGCTGTTTAAGTATTGTAAAATGATCTGCCTTAATTGTATGAATAGTTCCGTTATTTTCTGAATAATTAAGCCATAATTGAGGGTTTTCAACAACTGATTCGCTAGCTCTAAAATATGTAATTTTTGAAAGAACAGGACAATATGGGGTGTAATTACTAGAAGCTCTAAGCAGCGTTCTTGTGAAATTCATATAAATAGTCAACTCATCAACTGATAAAGTTTCATGGTCCTTAATTGAATATCCAGCAACTCTCATTAATCCCTTCTTTATAATTTCATTAGATATTCCTGAATTCTTAAGTAAATCGATCGCTTTGAACCAAAGTTGTCCAAGGTCTTTAACGCTATCCAGATCTTTGAATATATCCTGATTATTGACAATCTGTTTTAACCATTCTATTTCTGATTCAATTGTGAATTCTGGTTTATAAAAATCTTCCAATCCTTTTGGGGGAGTTGAATCGATAATACCAAGGAAGGATACTTTGAAGCCCTTTTGCTC
>JACREQ010000006.1 GCA_016218155.1 Bacteroidia bacterium | reverse complement strand
ACTACTTTCAGTGCCTAACACCACCTACGAATACAACGAGCAGAATGTGCAAATTGACAAATACTACATCAAATAAATTTCTTAGCGGTTTGACACAGACTGCAAGCAAATGCTCGTCGTTCCGTAGCTTTAAACGTTAGCGGCAAGCATTAGGACATTGTTGATCTTAAACTGACAGTAAAAAAATGATTTAATTTAAGAAATAAAAAAATGATAGTTGACACAGAATTTAATATTCATTCAGACGCAGGAGGTGGCGACCCTGACATTACAAGTCCGACACTTCGCTTTTATCACAAAATATTATGGAGTAAGCCTTTGCCAAATGGACAAGTTTTTGAACTGACAAATAAAAAGAGTGGAGCTTATCTATATCATAAATCGGACTTGGGAGAATTTTATTTAGGAAGCGATGCAATCACTCACTCATACAGACATCACAAAAGAAAAGAGTGGTTAACAAAGCAAATTCAGAGTGAAGTAAACGAACTTTACGAAACTGGCTCAACAATTGGCTCTTTCACAATATTTCCTAACAACAGAGTTGACAAAAAACATACAATAAATCAAGCACGAGGAGTCATCAATCTTATTGACGACAGATTTGATCTAACTTTAGAATGCATCCGACTTTTTTATTTAGGAGAGAAAAGTCCTCTTTACGATACAATTTTGAGATATAAAAGCTTCTTTGACTTGTTTGAGGGTTTTACAGGTTATGTCAAGTTTTTTTTGCTTGACGACCTTGTTGATGAAAATGAAAAAGTAAAATTTTACTTACCGAATGACAATTTCAAAACAAAACCTACTTTTTCCTGCATTGACGATTATTTAAAATATAAAAATGGTGTAGTGAACTTTATTAAATCAAGAAAAAAAAGAATTGAAAACTATGCAAGACAACTGACAGAATAAAAGTATGCCAGCCGCTAACACACGTTTGGTAAAAACTGGGCGGGTGGTGCAACTTGACAATGACAACAATATACAAACATATTAACGGTTTGACGCCCTCTGCGGCTAATCGCCCAGCTTTTCCAAGCGCCAAACGTTAGGTGCTATAAGTGAAAAAAAACAAATCCGAGAATTGTGTTAACTATAAAAACTGTTTGCAACTTGACAAAATTAAAATCACATATCTCCTTGACACGTTGTTGCGACTTGACGATTTTAAACAGTTTTTTAATGTTTACAAAAATATTCACCAACAAAAAATATATTCGGACTTTTTTTATTAGTTTTAAATTTCGTATGACTCAATTATTTAATAAAATATCCCTGACCTCACACGCGTTGGACTTTAATATTCAATCTCGGTTCTCGTTGACGCAATTTACAGACTGCATATTTCGCACCTCGTTGACATCAATGTTGGTTCACATTGACATCAACTACTTACAGCACCTAACACCACCTACGACCCAAGCAGGCAGTAGTAACATTATGACAACGATTACGAATATCAAACATTTTAGCGGTTTGACAGCGACGTGCAAGCAAATTGCCTGCTTGGGGCGTAGCTCCGAACGTTAGCAATAAGCGATAAAAAAAGAAAAGCATCTTGACAAATTTGAGTTTAATCAGTCTGACTAAAACAAGAAAAATATTAAAATGTTTCTCGTTGATTATTTCTTACCAATTTGACAATTCTGTAGCTCGTGGACAATTAGTTAAAAATTTAGTTTTTTTGCCACCCCGCTTTTTTAACAAGAAAAATCATAAATGTCTAATTTTAAGAATAAATCTAAAGGTAATCTATATTAATCTTTTACTAAACACTGTTTTTTTGGGACTAAAATATTAAAAAATCAAAGGATGAACGATGACTTTAAAATTCTAACGTAGGCAATTTACATTTGAACGTCAATAACATTATGCTAACGTTTTTGATTTTTTATTTGACGAACGAAAATACTTTATATTAAAAATTTCAATATCATTATAAATTAATTAATAGTGTGGTTTTCTTGAAAACATCAAATAAAAATACGAAAAGATTTAACCCCATCGCACATTTAGCACATTTGCAGGTCGCACAAGCCAACGCACAACCAAAACCTGCAAAAGAGCTAAATCTTGCCTGCCCGCATGCTTCGTTGGTAGTTCTGTTCTTTGTTTTGACAAATTTGTTCTCTGTTGACACTTTTGCACAAATTCAAAGTCCTAATATACCAACCTTTGAAAAACAACCTAATCCTATTTCTAATACTCAAAGCTATTCGACAGGGCAAACACAACAGGACTATTCCACATTAAATCACTCTGATTTACAAACTAAAAAAGTAAATGCTAATGTACCTGACAATATCTACAACTCACTTAACAAAAATAATTTTGTACTTACTTCAAATAGTACCATTCCGGGAAAAACTTCATCATCGGTAGATAATGTCTATTCGATTATTAATGAAATGAAAAATTATGAACCATCTATTAATTATCATTTCCCTTCTTTGCAATCTGCAACTGGCTTCAATAGTTTCAATTCTGCTTATCAGGAATTATTAGACATGTTAGAAGGTCGCAAAACTTTGGATTTAAAAAGAGCCGTATTTATTACTGAAAATGCTTTTTTCGGAAACCAAATGAAATATGAAGACTATAAGAAAAGTATTGCAGAAATGGCATTACTTATTCAACTTAAAATGCAACAGGAAAAATTATCCGTCAGTAACAATGATGCTATTCTTTACATGACACATCAGTACTTTACCGACACATTAAACATAAAATTAAGAGTTCAGGAAAAAACTGTAACAACTTTTCCAAAAACTTATGACTTTCAAGACCCATTCGGTAACGAAGACCCAACCAAAATGTTTGTTTCAAAACTGATGGTCAAAAACTCTGGACAATGCAAATCACTTCCGTTGTTATTTCTTATTTTAGTTAATGAATTAGGCGGTAACGCCTATCTTTCGTTTTCTCCTTCACACTCATATATTAAAAGTAAAGACAAGAATGGCGTTTGGTATAACATTGAACTAACAAATGGCATGTTAACAAGTGATTCTTGGGTTGTTGGTTCAGGTTATATAAAATCAGAAGCAGTAAAAAGCGGTATTTTCCTTGACACACTGAATAAAAAAGAAGTTATTGCACAATGTCTTGTTGACCTTGCTCAATATTATACTTGGCATTATAAAGCACAAGACGACTTTGTTTTAAAATGTGTAAACAAAGCATTAGAATTTCATCCAAACAACATTTGGGCTATACAGGTAAAATCAGATTATTACTCATATCTTTTTAAATATGTTTCTGAACAAAAAGGATTTTCAAATATCGAACAATTGAAAAAAGACCCGAAAGCATTGGAATTATTTACCCAACGAAATCGGATTTATGCTTTAATAGATGGTTTAGGTTATCAGCCTATGCCTGAACAGGCATACATAGATTGGCTAAAAACATTAAACGAAAAACAGCAAAAACAAGAAAGCGAACAACAATACATTAATTTTTCAAAAATAGTACGTTAATGAAATATTACTTTTTAATATTATTCTTTGTGTTCTCATTTGACTCGTTTAGTCAAGATACTATTGCTATTCAAAAGCAATACTATGAGAATGCTTATAATGAAATTAATTCAATGCTTGAAGGCAAGCAACAGTATAGTTTTAAAAAAGCTGTATTTATTACAGAAAATTGCTTTTTAAATAATAAATTAAAATATGAAATATTTTGTAACAAAATATTTAATCTTTCACTTCGTTGTTCCGACTTTGCAAAAATCAATTATAATAATCTTATTTATGAATTTGATGACAAACCAAATATTATTAAATATGCTTCCGTTTTTAAGATAATGACTGATAGTATTCCATTAATCAAATTAGATGGAAAAATGTTAAATAATACCCCTTTTGTATATGACTTTGAAGATATTTGGGGAGGTAAAGATTGGTCAAAAATGTTTGTTTCAAAACTATTAGAAACTCATAAAGGAAATTGCCATTCTTTACCTTTTCTATATAAAATAATATTGGAAGAAATGGGCGAAAAAGCATATTTAGCATTAGCACCTAATCATATTTATATTAAACTTTATTCTAAAAAAACGGGAATGTATAACACCGAATTAACAAGTGCTGCATTTCCTATAGATGCATGGTTAATGGCTTCAGGATATATTCATTTAGATGCAATTCGTAGCGGTATATATATGGACACGTTAAACAATCAGCAATCTTTATCATTATGTCTGCTTGATCTTGCAAAAGGATATGAAAGAAAATTTGGAAACAACATTGATGGATATTCTGCTAAATGTACCGAAACAGCATTAAAATATTACCCGAACTTTATTAATGCTAGGTTAATGAAATCGGAAATATTAAAAAATAATTTCGATATATTAATGGTAAAATATAAAGCAAAAAATCCATCCGATATTTTCCAATTTCCCGAAGCAAAAAAGATGTTCGATGATTACGAAAAACTTATTGTTCAAATTCATAAATTAGGTTATCGTAAAATGCCTGAAAGAATGTATCTCGATTGGTTACTCGATTTAAAAGAGCATCAGGAAAAATATACTGATAAAAAAATAATTAATACCTTTAAATCTTCAAAACCTGACTAATATGAAAACAAAACTGTTTATTACACTGTTTGGTTTAATGGTTTATTCATTAAACATAATTGCACAGCAACCTTATAATCCTTATAAATCAATAGGAAAAGAGGCAAATGTTTTGACTTTAAGTAATGGTAAATACGATGAATTTTTCGATACCGATTCTCTTGAAGTCATTGGCTCTGCTGTTTTAAATACCAGAACCATGAAAGTTATAGGGTTTATAACACAAGACACATTGTATTCTGAGGCAACACTTGAACCTGAAATTGTAAGCCGTTGGTTAAGTCCCGACCCTTTGGCAAGAAAATTTCCATATGAAAGTCCCTATGGTGCATTTGCAAATAATCCTATTCTATATACAGACCCTGATGGTAGAGCAGTTCGAGCGGCTAATGCCGAAGCTCTATCTCTTATGTATGCTTTATTTAGTACCTTTAATACAAAGATTGATGGGCAATCTGCAACTGGTTTAGAATTATTCGGTCTTTCATCTAAAGACCAAAATGATCCTTTATTTAAAACAAGTGATGTCAAACAATTTCAAGATTTGCTTAATCGTTCTTCACTTACAAAAGAACAGAAATCACAAGCCACTTCTTTGTTTACAGTATTATCTGCATCAGATGTAGTTGAAGTAGGAATTGTTAATGAAGCGACTACTTTAAATCAAGGTAGTGGTACAGAAAATTCTTCAACCACTCCTCCAGTATATTTAACAACAGCTAATAAACAAGCCGACGCCCTTCTTGATAAAACTCTGAGAGGTGATGCAACAAACACTGAAATTCGTTCCACATTATTAAATCAAGAAACAAGCGGCAAATTAGGAGACAATGAAGCGTATGGCTATTTTAAAAATTCTGAGGATTATGCACCTGTTGGTGCTGTAAAAGGAATTTTACTTATTAATGATAATGGCACGTTAAATAATGCGTTCACTTATGATTTCGGTAATGAAAATACCGGTAAAAATTCCGGTACGGCAAGAGATGCAATTAAGCAAGGTTTAATTAAATTTTCAGAATCAAAAGAATTTAAGAAAGAATATACCAAATAATATTAGAATCTACAACTCATCATGAAACATATAAAAATAATATTATTTGTTTTTTTTTCTTGTAATACATTAATATCATTCTCGCAAAAATTAGATGGTGTGTATATAAAAGCAGATTGCTTTTATATCATTTCTAAGAAGTATAACGATACTATAATCGCTTATGGTAATCCCAAATGTTCTCTATTTAAAATAGACACTACAATAAACGGTACTTGGATTATGTATTCGCAGAATGATTCAACATTAATAATCTATAAAGCAACGGTATTTAATCACAAACTTGAAGGTATAGAATACTCTCTTAATCAAGTATTGAGTTATAAATTATTTGTAAATTATAATGATGGTAAAAAGAATGGTTCTTTTTTACAAACAACTCTTGATAATAAAGTTAAATATTTCTGTGATTATAATATGGACAAAATTTCAGGCGACAACTATTTTTATGAATATGGGAATAATGGTAAATTATCCAAAATAAAAAGATATAATAAGAAAGGAAAATTGAAAGAGGAAAAATTATTTGATACAGGAGTTTATGAAAAATATTATACTCCTAAAAAATAGAAAATAAATAACTTTCATTGAATAATGAAATTTGTATTCGCTTTATTTTTAACAGTGTTATTTTATCCTATTAAAGGTCAAAATTTAAAATATTTAGACTGTGTACTATTAGAAAAGTCATTTAATACAGAGATTTTTAAAAAACATTTTTTCATCTGCAAATATCCTAATGAACCACTAATAATTGTTGATACTAATAAATATTTTAGTGATTGTACTTTACCGCTTTTGTGTGAACGAAAAGTACGTATAAGTAGAATCTGGCCTACTAATGTAGATATTAATAGAGGTTCAAGTAAAGAAACTATTAATTTAATAATTCTTTCAGATATAAAAGTTAACAATGGCAGCTATACAATACATTTTTGGCAACCTTGTAATAATGGCAGTCTTATTCTTGAGTTAAGACAAAAAAGACAAAAAATTAAAATTAAAACCATTAGTTACGGAGTTTACTAATGTCGGTATTTAAGGAGGTATTAAATTTTGTTGCCAAAGTTCACATAATATTTTTATTTCTAAAACGTTAATTTGTTATGTGAAACCTTTAATACTTAAAATCATGGCAACTAACAAAGACATCGTAAACGAAATTTCAAAGCACGGAAGCTATGAAACTGGCCACGCCAAAAACGTAGCAAACTTTGAAAAAATGGTTGATTTTTGCGTTGGATATGGAACAACGTACAACCCAAGTAAAACCACAATTAAAGTAGCAGCATTGCAAACGCTGTTGACAAATTCTAAGAACGCTATTTTGGCGGTAAACACAAACATTCCTGCTTATTCTAATGCTATTGCAGCAAGAGAATTGGCATTTGAACCACTTAGCAAACTTGTTACAAAAATCATTAACTCGCTTAAAGCAACTGACACAAGCCAACAGGTTGTTGACAATGCAAAAACTTATGCAAGAAAACTACAAGGAAGAAGAGCAAAGGCAATTATTAAAAATGCAAATTTACCACTTGGTGAACCAGTGCCTGGAGCAGAAATTTTAATCGAACAGGAATCAAAGAACATTTCCGCTTCACAAATGAGTTATGACAATCGCTTGGACAACTTAGATAAGTTAATTAAACTTCTTAGCTCTGTGACAACTTATGCCCCAAATGAGGCAGAATTAAAAACTACTGCTTTGACAACTCTTATCAATGACTTAAAAACTAAAAATTCTGCTGTTATTTCTGCTCTTGTTCCAATTTCAAATGCCCGCATTTCTCGAAACGACATCCTGTACAAAGAAAATACAGGCTTAGTTGATATAGCTTTCGACGTAAAAGCTTATGTAAAGTCCCTTTTTGGTGCAACAAGCCCCCAGTATAAACAAATAAGCTACCTCGTTTTTACAAGAACGAAGTAAAAAAGTAAAACTGCCTGCCGCAAAGTTGTAATAATGACTTATGAAGTTGTAAAAGCGAATTACGAAGTTGCGACAGGCTCTTATGAAGTTGCAAAAGCCTCTTGCGAAGTTGTAAAAACCAATTATGAAGTTAAAAGAATGACTTGCGAAGTTGCAAATACGACCTGCGAAATTGTAACAATGACTTGCGAAGTTGGGACAAGCACTTATAAGTTTGAAACAGGCTGCAACTTGACAAAGACTTTAATCATATGTAATGAAACTTCCCTACTCACAAGTGTAAGCACATTCCGCTTTCACACAAACTCTACCCTGCAACCAAAAAAGCGTAAAGAGCTTTCACTTTTTTCAACCCTGAGTATTACTACTCAAATAATTTAATCTATTTTTAATCTAAAATAATAATAAACATCCCCCCTTAAAAAAAACTAAATTTTTATGTGCTCGCTCAAAGCCTTATACTATTATCGAAACATTCAAATCACGTAGGACAATGTTAAAACAAATCGCCTAATTGCTAACACACGGTTAAAATTTAGCAGGCTGTTATGGGCAACTTGACACGAATAACAAAGTTCAAACATTTTAGCGGTTTGACAATGACTGCAAGTAAAAGCCTGCCAAATTCAACCGCAAACCGTTACCAATAATGCATATAATAAGACAAATAGGCATCTTGACTGAGTTGTGAGAGAAAAAAGGTTGACCGTTTTGAGTATTAAATAAAAAAATAATATTATGACTTTAAAGACCGCTGACACGCAAGCCCAACCCAAATATTTAAATTTTTCTGCCTGCGCTCTCTGCCTTATCAGGCAGTTAGGTTTTTGTATTTTACAAATTTGGCACATTGTCTTTTGCCCACCACACAAGCAAACCCTTCGCAAAACCCAAAGAGCCAAACATTTCTATTCTCAATCTTTGAACAATCTTTTAACAGTTTTTGTTTTAAATATGTTAATAAGTAAATTCCTAAATCTTTAAACTTATTCATTTCCATATCGTAAAATGTCATTGTTAATTTTAAACTAAATAAACCCAAAAATATGAAAAGAAAAATAATCTTATTATTTGTTACAAATGTTTTAATAATGACTTCCTTTTTTAATTCATTTGCACAATCAGGTCAGAAATGGTCAACAGGACTTAACTCCATTTTTTCTGGCGAAGCTTTTGGGACATCAAATAATCAACCGCTATTAATAAAGGTAAATAATGCACTTGCATTACAGATTAATCCCGGTGGTGGTATATCGGTAAATTCATTCTCTAATGTTGGAAACGGAATTGTTTCTTATGATAATTCCGGAAAATTAATTCCAACAGCATTTCCAAATGATGCTACAAAAGTATTTCTTGGAAACGGAACTTGGGGCAATGTTCCTATTCCTCAAAATTACTGGCAATTTCATGATCCGGATATTTATACAATGACTCCCGGAAATATTGGATTTGGAACTGACCACCCATTATTTAAAGTTGACATTGTTGGGGATGTAAGAATTTCAGAAAATTTATTTGTCGGCGGTGGAATTATTATTACCGATAAAGTTAATGCAACAAGCGAAGTTAATACCGGAAAGATATTTGCTACTCAGGAATTAAAATCAGCTTCACTTAAAGCTGACTCAATTTTAATGGATAGCACTAAAGCTTTTTATGGTGAATCAAATTTCAAAGGTGATGTAAAACTAAAATATAAATTAGATGTTACTGGCGATGTACAGGTAAATGGTAATTTTAGAACAGCCGGGAATTTGACTTTTGCTAATAATAAAACAATTGGTTATTTACCTCCCTCTGGTGGTAATCCTGAAATACTATATTATGCTACTCCACCACAACAAACTTTTTCATTATGCTTTAGCCCTACCGTTCCTCTTAATCAATTTTCCGGTTTAATTCAATCAACAGGTATAAATGATGGTAATTTAAATATAATGACTATGGGATATAATGGAATGAATGGCATTATAGACATGGCAGGAATAACAACCATTGAACCTTCTAATGGACGTGGACTGTTAATAAACTATTATTGCGGCAAAGATGTTTCTGTTTGCACTGGTAATAATGGAGGTAATGTTTTTTTAACAAAGGTTGGAAGTAACGGAAGGGTTGGTGTTGGGACATTTAATCCTAATGCTAAATTAAGCGTTAAATCGGATTCAACTTTAACAGGATTATTAGTCGAAACTTCATTTGATTCAACAGCTAATGGTTATGGTATAGTTTCTAGTGTTGGTGTAACAGGCGATAGCACAATAGCTATTGCAGTAAAACAAGATACCATAAATAATTTTATTGTTTACGGAAACGGCCATGTTTTGGCAAGGGATGTAGTTGTAAAATTGGGGCATTTGGGCGATTTTGTTTTTAACGATGATTATAACTTAATGACCATTTACGAACTCGAAAACTACATTAAACAAAATCATCATTTACCTAAAATTCCATCTGCTAAAGAAGTTAAAGAAAACGGAATGAATGTTGGCGAATTTCAAAATCTTGTATTACAGAAAACAGAGGAACAGGCTTTATATATAATTAGCTTGCAGAAACAGATTGATGATTTAAAGAAAGTTATCGAAGAACTTAAAAAATAAATTTAGATGAAAAAGTTATATATATTTCTCTTTGTTACAACAATATTATTATCGAGTTGTACAAAATACGAAGAAGGCCCAAAAATAACTTTTAGGTCAATTGATTCGAGAATTATAGGTGATTGGAAAGTAACAGAGTATAGCTGTAATGATGTAGATTCATTACAATATTACAATGATAGTTGTGGCAGTAATTTATCTATTGATTTAAATGAAGGGCATTATCGTCGAAATTATACTGTTTCATTTATCGGCGGTAATAAGGAGTTCTTTGCTTTTGCTACTTTTTCAAATAATGATAGCTATAATCTTAATGTTGAATCAGGATATGATAATTATAATAAGTATTTTACAGGTCCATTTTTACCTGAACGTATTTCTTCTTGGCATATTTTAAGATTAACAAAAAAAGAATTAAAAATAAAGGTCGATTTTGATAATAGAACATATCGAATTTCTTTTAAAAAAATTTGAAAATGAAAAAAATCATTTTAATTAGCGCACTGTTAATTTCATGTTTAAATGACTTTGCACAATCAGATGCTGAAAACATGTTGAAATATTGGCACTATAGAGATAGATTAAAATATTTTGTTATACCTGGTACAAATAGAGGAGAAAGTGAAATGCTTTCTGAAAGAAACAGAATGACTTATACTTTTCCTTATAAAATCAGTAACATAGGTCAGCACGGTGTTTATTTTGGTTATTATTTAAGTATGCTTGCAACAGAATATCAACTGTTGATGAATAACAATAGAACAATTGAAGCCGGCAATACATTATTTGAGCTCAATTTAGCATTAAGCCAGTTTACTGATTATATGGATAGATGCGAAAATTATTGGGGTCAATCTACAGTAATTGATGGTTTTTTTGTTCGCGAAAATATGCCTTGTACTTTTTTAGATAATAACGACACTCTATTACTTGGATACAACTCAAGTGGTATAAGCCATTTAACTTTATTTAATAAAAATTTAGACACAACAAATGTTTGGGATGTTACTACCCATACATTTCATAATTTACCAGCTGGGCACCCTGGTTATACAGATTATATTGACGCAAGTACTTGTGATGGTCAATTAGATAAAAAAGAATTTATGAGCAAAGACGAGGTTATCGGAGTTCTACAGGGTTTGGCATTAGTAAAAAAGTTTTGCCCTCCTGCAGCATCAAGGAGTTCAGAAATTGCATGCGATATTATTAAATATGTACGAAATTTTAATTTAAATAATGGCACAGCTTTCAGATGGATGATTTATGGTCCAGATGGAAACACTGACACTACAGATCAGGATCTTACTGGCACTTGGGGTTCTTTTGCTCAGATGGGATTTGGTGGTAGAGGTGATGCGAATTTGCATACTTGGGGCTTTGTCGAAGCATCAAAATTTTTCGATTCACATTGTATGATAAATCAATACAATGGTATGGAATCAGCTTATAATTATTTAGCAAACGCAGCTGCATTTTTATCTTCACAGGTTTTAGCACCTGCAGGTGTACCATCAGCGGGATTTATTGCCTCAGATGAGCGGATATGGCAAACGCTTGCCTACATTAAACAAACAGGTGCTCAGGATTATAACAACGACAATAATTCAACACTTGCGGCCATAGGCAAGTCTTGGCATATAGGCGTAAAAATAAGAATAGGAATTTGTCCTTTTTGTTTTCGTATTCCTTTATATATTCAAACAACAGGTAAAAGAATTAAATATTTAACATCCGATAACAATAACGAAACCTTTTATTTATTGCTTTACGGATTATTAAATGGTAAAAAAATAAAATATTTAAATAAAAATAAGGCAATTACTCAAATTAACTCGGCACCTTGCGAAGGCCCATATAATTATGGATATGGTTTTCATCCTCCAACTGACCAATATGGTGGTTGGGGTGGTAGTTATAGGTGGAGAAAAACTATTGCCGAACAGCAAGGTACTACGTTGGGATTTGGTTCAGGGTCTAATAATGGTTTCGGAGGGAATTTCAATGGTCTCGATTACATGGTGTTTTATAATATGTACCAATTAAAATATGGCGGTATTCCTTACGAAAACTATAACGACAGGTATCTGTCCTCGAATATTAACACTGCACAGAATTTATATGCATATAATACTATTACATCCGTTCAGGATATTGATGCAACTACTCCGGGCTGGGTAAATTATAAGGCAGGAGAACAAATTGAACTAAAGCCCGGCTTTCATGCACAGGCAGGATCAAGTTTTCACGCTCATATCGAAAATATCAACTGCGGCGAAAATTTTATAACAGACAGTACTTATATTCCGCCAACTGACACAGCAACGTGGGAGGAAGATATCGGTGTAATTGTTATTCCATGCGATTCTATGTCAAATAATCCGAGTGATACTTCACTGGTTCATTTTGATGGCTTTGAATTTGACACAACCGGATATTATCAATATCATTGGGATTTTGGTTCAACTGGTTATCCTTTACCAACTCCTGTAACTTCAACTCTGGCTAATCCTGCTGTTTATTTTCCCTGTGGTTATACTTACAGAATTCAATTAATTATGTCAAGGGACTCAACCGATTCTACCGATGCTGTTGCTGACACAATGGTCTTTTCAATTAACAAACCTTGTTGCGATGGTTCGGGTAATGATGTTGAAAAAAGATTTAATAACAATTCTCAGAATGACGAGTTGAAAAATTCCTCAGCTAAGTATCAGGTAAAAGTATTTCCAAATCCTACTTCTGGTATTTTTAATGTGAATTGTTCTGATAAAAATATTATTTTTTCAGTTGAAATCTCTGATATTCTAAAAAACACATTGTATTTAAAAGATAATTTTTCAGGAAATGCACAGTTTGACTTATCTTCAAACCCTAAAGGAATTTACTTTGTTAAAGTAATTACATCGGATGGAAATATTTTTGTTAGTAAAGTCGTAAATCAATAGAATAATAAGGTTTAAGATAATCTATTTGCATTTATGAAATGAATTCCTGCTAATAAATAATATAATGGGTTTATTCAATATCTTTAACAAATTACCTGATAATATTTTTATTGAAGTTTGTCCTACTGTTGATGTATTGCAAAATTCATTAATCAGTAATTTTCATGTTTCATACGTTGAGATAAAAATTATTAATAAATCTGATTTTTCCCTTTTCCTTGAAAATCCAAAAATTAAAACATCAAAAAAAATAAACGGTTCATTTGAACACAATATTCCTGCACCTGTTGGCTTATACCCTTTTCATTTAAAATGCTCAGAATCACATTCAATAAAATTAATGCTTCCTGACAATGTGTTAGACAAACTTAGTCCTGAGAATAAAATAAGATTTGTTTTTTATGATGTTCTAAAAGTAAAATACCAGTCTCGTAAATACACTATTGCTGAATTAACAATAAATTAATAGAATTCCACCTATTTTCCGAACTTATTATATATTTCTTTTCTTGTAGGGCAACAGCAAAAACATGAATCACCAAAGTTAATCATATTATTGCAAATACAAGGTGCAACAGGTTTTACATAATGTATTCTCCCATCAACACAATTTATAATTTTACAGCAATTATCCAAGTCCCCGTTTAGACAGGGATGATTGTTTTTACTACATCTTGATTTTAATATTACTTCTTTGCTAATTCCATTTTTCATTGTTTCTAATATTGTGTGTTGTGTTTTTCAAGTATAGAATCGAAATATTTTGCTTGGACTTTTTCTAAAACCTGTTTAAATTTAATGTAATTGAAAATTTCAATAATTATCTTCTCGACTTTGTTTTCGATTTCTATGTTCCCATTTAATATTATTTTCTCATTGTTATTTGGCATTTCAAGAAAACTGGTAAAAATATTTGTATCATATAATACAACTCTTTCACTTTCATCTAACAATAAAGAATTAACAATAGACATGAGTATTTTTACAAAGTCCTCTTTTTGTATATTCGTTTGTATCTCGTATGTGTAATAATTGTTGTTTGACTCATTACTTAAAATATAAGCTATGCTGGAGAGTTTACTTTCCAGTTTCTGTATTAAAACAGACGAATTAATATTATGAAAAATCAGGTATGTATGCATAAAAAAAGACACGGACATAACAATATTTGCTTACGAGGTACTGGTATACCTACAGGACAAATAAGTTAGCCCGTGCCGTGCACGAGCGTTCACTTATTATTAAAGTCCTGTAAAAATTACCAGTTTTCGTAAGCCAAAATAATAATTAACGCTAAAATATATTTAAAGAACCTTTGCCAACATATTCATGTTCACTTTACAAAGGTACAATACTTTTATTTTAATGTCAAAATTTATTTTTTATGAAATTTCAGTTAAAACAAATTAAATCAGAAATTTATTGCTCATATAATATTTTTACTTGTTAAACGTTTATTTTTTATATTAAACAATTAAAACTTACAACTATGGCAACAAATTCCGACATCGTAAACGAAATTTCAAAGCACCGTAGTACAGAAGGCGGTCACGCTAAAAACGTAGCAAATTTCGAACAACTTATTTCAGTTTGCACTGGATACGGAGCACCTTACAATCCTTCTAAAGTTTCTTTAAAACTAACAGCATTAAACACCTTGCTTACAACTTCACAAACATCTATGACAAATGTTAAAGACAAATTCAATGCTTATTCTGCTGCTGTAGATGCAAGGGAAATTCTTTTTGCTCCTGCTCCATTTAGCAAGTTTATTACACGTATTTTTAATGCCCTCGAAAGTTCAGAAGTTACAGAACAAAAAATTGCAGATGCTAAAACTATCACCCGAAAACTTACAGGTAAAAGAGCTACACCAAAAACTAAAAAAACGTTGGATGCTTCTACTACCGAGACTACAACTGCAACTTCACCCGAAGCTGAACATAAAGAAATTTCATCATCACAAATGAGTTACGACAACCGCTTGGACAACTTCTCAAAACTTATTAATCTTCTTTCCACAGAAGCAGGTTACGCACCAAATGAAGCAGATTTAAAAGTAACTGCTCTAAATACCTTACTTGCCTCAATGAAAACAAAGAACACTGCTGTAATTAATGCAAAAACAGCTTTAAGCAATGCCCGGATTAATCGGAATAAAATCCTTTATCTTGATTTAACATCACTCTACAATTCACAATTAGATGCAAAGAAATATGTTAAATCCGTTTTTGGAGCATCAAGTCCCGAATATAAGCTAATATCAAAGATTAAGTTTATAAAACTCGCTTAACCTGTTTTTAGAATCAATCGTCATGTTTTAGGTTTTAACCTACATGTTTTAAGATACAAAGGATTATTTTTAGAATATTGACAATTGTGTTTAGGAAACAACGAGCTGTATCGGGGAAACAGACAATTGTATTTAGGATATTAAGGACTATTTTCAGGAAACAACGAACAATTTTTAGGATTCAGACAATTATTTTCAGGAAACAACGGATTGTATTGAGGAATAAGACAATAATTTTTTGGAAACAACCCTATTCACAGGTGTAACCACATTCCGCTTTCCCGCAATAACTTCCCTGCAAGCAAAAAAGCGTAAAGAGGTTTCACCTTTTGCCTTCTCCGGCTTTGTATTAACGTTACTGCAACTTGGCAAATACTAAAGAAAAAAAGAAAAAACCCTTCTCACAAAAATTTAAATGCCGACACACAACCACCCTGACTAAAAAAAGACTAAATTAGCCTCAGTGGTTCTTGACACAAATTGCAAGTAATAAAAAAAATGCACTAATTGGTAACACACGGTTAAAATTTAGCAGGCTGTTATGGGCAACTTGACAAGTATAACAAAGTTCAGGCATTTTAGCGGTTTGACAATGACTGCAAGTAATAGCCTGCCAAATTCAACCGCCAACCGTTATAAGCAAGCAATACAAAAAACGTGAAACCAAATATTAATCTGACTTTAATTTTATTTTTATTAATAAATTTATCTTTTGGACAAGCAGCACCAAAGGAAATATTAGACAGTATTTATAATAGCGACCAAAAATATCGAAATATGCTTGACAGTATATTTCAAAAATATGGGAAAGAATCAGAAGAATATAAAGGTATTTGGAATAAAATAAATATTAATGACTCCATAAATTTGACTAAAGTAATTTCAATTTTAGACAAATATGGTTGGCTTGGAGACAACCTTGTTGGTAAAAAAGGAAATTCTGCTTTGTTTTTAGTGATTCAACATTCAGACTTAAAAACACAAGAAAAATACAAGCCAATGATGGAAAACGCTGTTAAAAACGGACAAGCATCTGCTGCATCTTTTGCTTTGTTGACAGACAGAATTGAAATGGGAAAAGGTAAACCTCAAATTTATGGAAGTCAAGTTCAAGGAAATAGAACTAACGGATACAAATTATATCCCATTTTTGATGAAATTAATGTAAATATACGAAGGAAAGAAGTTGGACTTCAACCATTGGAAGAATATTTAAAACAATGGAACATAGAATATAAAATACCTAAAAAATAATTGCCAGCTTATAACACACGCTTGGCAAAACCTGGGCGGGCGGTGGCAACTTGACAATGCTAACAAATTACAAACCTCCCCGCTGCTTGACAAAATCTGCAGCTAATCGCCCAGATTTTCCAAGCGCAAACCGTTAGCAATAAGGCGAAAAAAAAACAGCAACATGGACAATGACTACAAACTTGAAAACAAAATAAATAAATTAAAGAATTGACAAATATTCAATAAAATATTTTTTTGTTTAATTTGGAAGTTAACTAATTACATGTTACCTTTATTTAACAAATTAAAATCCGCCTAAAAATCATGAAAAAAATTATCTTTTTAATCAGCCTTTTAATCAGTGTAGTAACTGTTAATGCTCAAACTCAAATAGTAACTTATACTGGAACAACTTGTAGTGTAAAAGCTACTCCTAGTCCTTCTCTTGCTTCTCTTGCTTCTACTTTAGGAACAACAAGCTCTACTCAATGGACTTGTACATCAGTAGATTATTCAACACTTGATTGTTCTTTAAGCTATCAAAACACTAATTCCTTTCCTCAATTTCAAGCTTCAATTACTACTATTTTTACTTTAAACATACCTTACTCAGCACCTAATTCTTTTACTGTTAGTTATATATTAGAAAGTGATAATTATAAAGTTGTCACAGTCACTGTAACTGTTAATAGAAATATTACATCAATTGAAAACACTATTGTAACAAGTTCTATTGAAGTTTATCCTAATCCGTTTATTGATAATGTAAACTTAAAAGTAAATGCGTTAGAATCGAGTATATCAAATATTACACTTACTGATATTACAGGTAAAGTATATGAAAATAAAGAAGTAGAATTAACTCAAGGAGAAAACATTATCAATGTTCCTGTTAATTGTCCAAAAGGACTTTATTTACTTTCTTTAATCATGGAGAATAAAATAATAAAGTATAAAATAATAAAGTAAAATAATTCTAACATATTATGGAATTGAAAAAAATTGAAGTATCAGCATGGAACAATGGACAACATCATGAATCTGGTGCAGGTTATGGCATATATGTTTTGAAAAAAGATAGAAAATTTATTTTGGATAAAAATATAAACTTTATAAGTATTAAAATTGATGGGAAAGAAGAATTTAAAGCTTCTATTTCAAATAGCTTTAAGAGAATAGGAAAAATTCGTAAAATAATGTGTGGTGAAATACGTAAAATAGAAATAGGTATATGGTTTAAAGAACTAAATTTATTACATTGGGAAAAAAATAATCCGCCAAAATTTGATTTAACTCATATTAAAGGAAATGAATTTACTTTGAGTTATCATCATTAAATTAACTATAAAATATGCTTCTTCTTTCAGACAGATTGAAAAGTTTGAAATCATATTAACAAAACGCCCAATTGCTAACACCACCTACCACAACACCGTGCAGACATTGTCGGTTTGACAATGTCAACAATACAAAAACTGTTCAGCGGTTTGACAATTTCTGCAAGAAATTGCACGGTGTTGGGTAGCTTCAAACGTTACCAACCAAACTACAAAAAAGCAAAAAGATTATCGTTTTGACTGAGTTGTGAGAGAAAAAAAGGTTTGAGAGTTTTGTGCATTGACTTAAAAAGAAAAAGTAAAATTATGACCTTAATGACCGCTGACACACAAGCCCAATCCTTCTGTATTATTTTTTTTGCCCTCGCTCTCTGCCCTTCGGGCAGTATGGATTTAACAACCGCTGACACACATTTTGCACATTTGCCTGCCACAACCCACAAGCCAACCCTTCGGCAGCCAAAAGAGCAAAATTCCGGTATTTTGTAAATTTGTTGTTCCAAAAAATTATGTAACTTTGACTTTTAATAAGATAGAGCATTATGATTAAAGAAAAATACGTTAACCCATTTACCGACTTTGGTTTCAAAAAATTGTTCGGAGAAGAAGTCAATAAAGACTTATTAATTGACTTCCTCAATAGCCTATTAATTGGCGAACAGCAAATTAAAAATCTTACCTATTTAAAAAACGAACATTTAAGCTCATCAGACACTGACAGGAAAGCAATATTTGATTTATACTGTGAAAATGAGAGAGGTGAAAAATTCATTGTAGAACTACAAAAAGCAAAACAGAATTTTTTCAAAGACAGAAGTGTTTATTATTCAACATTTCCAATACAAGAACAAGCAAAACAAGGAAATTGGAACTTTGAATTAAAAGCAGTTTACACAATTGGAATTTTGGACTTTATGTTTGACGACCAAAAACATGAACCAAATAAAATTCTGCATAAAATTAAACTTTCCGATATTGAGAAGAATACCGTTTTTTACGATAAACTCACATACATTTATTTAGAAATGCCTAAATTCACTAAGAAAGAAAGTGAATTAAAAACAAGTTTTGATAAGTGGCTGTTTGTATTAAGACATTTACCAGCTCTTCAAAACAGACCCAAAGCATTACAAGAAAGAATTTTCGAAAAACTATTTAAAACTGCTGAAATTGCAAAATTTTCACAAAAAGAAATGAAAGAATATGAAGACAGTTTAAAATATTATAGAGATTTTGCCAACACTGTTGATACCGCAGAACATGATGGAAGAAAAAAAGAAAAAATAGAAATTGCAAAGAAATGCAAAAAAAGAGGTATGAGCATTGAAGAAATTGCAGATTTAACAGGTCTTTCAAAAGAAGAGATTACAAGACTTAAGTAAATGAAATTTACTAAACAAAAACTCATTATTTATTTAAAGAAAGTATCAAACTTTTGCGGCATTTTATTTTTTATAGGAACGATATCGTTATTTGTTTTAGCTTTCTTTCTTCATGAAAATAAGCTATTCACAAATGATTCATTAAAGAAACTTGATGTATATAATACCTCTATTATTCCTTCATTAAAAAATATTGCTGATAAAAAATTTATTGATTCTACTGAACTGAAATTTCAAATACAATCAATCTTAGAAGAAAATAATTGTTTAGATTTCAATGATTTTGCTGTTACATTAATTGAAAATAAAAAAGATTCAAATAATATTGGTTATTGGATATTGCCTATTAATAATCTTGTTCCAATACCAAAAAACATTATAGATAATATTGAAAAAATTAAAAATAAACCTTTTGAAAATGAAGAAAAATTAATTATTTCAATTAAACGATTAATTACTGTTAATGCTTTTAATAAATATGAAAAAATATTAAATAAATGCATTGTAAATGAAACAAAAACAAGAAAGATACTATCAAATGTTGGACTTAAACTATATTTATTTTTCATGTTACTCTTTATTACGGCTGGTATTACTGCTATACTGTTAGAAGATAAAGAAAAAAAACAAGCAATAAAAAGAGAATACGATACAGCTGCAAAGGAATTAGAAAAAAACCCAGATACTAACTCTGAATTAAATTATGCTAGAAAAAGATTAGACAAATATTTTGACGATAATCAAAGTAATTTGAAATATATTTTTTGGATAAGTATTATTTTAATAATTTCAGGTTTTCTTATGTTAGTAATAGTATTTATACTTTACTTTAAAATACCAGATTCAAATTTAACATTGCCTGGCAGTTTCTTTGGAATAATCCTTGAATTTATTGGCACAATATTTTTGTTTGTTTATAAATCTACTATTCAACAAGCATTGAAGAATACTAGCACATTAGAAAATATAAGTAACGTCAGTTTAGCAATAAAAATATTGAATGAAATAGTCGAAACTGAAAATAATAAATCTGAGATAACAAATGCCAAAATAGAAATCTCAAAATTGCTTATAAGTAATAGGAATATAAAATAATAATCTGATGAAGAAAGGAGGTAACAAAGAGTATATATAACACAATGAAATAAAAAAAAAGATTTAAAAAAACATAAGAAGCGTTAGCTTTTATTTTGGCTTTCGAAAACCTCCAATTTTCAAACCAGTCAAGAATAATAAGTTTAATGCTCACGTTATGGCGTGGGCTTAACTTATTTGACTGGTGGGTGCTTGGAGGTACCTCGAAAGCGGATAAAGTTACAGTCCCACGTCTTCTTTAAATTTTAACGCCACTTTTGGGGCTGGTGAGGCAAAGCAAAAATAATATTTATGAAAATATTTTTACTCTCTTTTGCCTTTATTAGCAGTATTTCCTGTCTTTGGGCACAGCAAAAACAGAATCCGATTTCAACAAACATTTACAAAAACTCTAAAATTACCGTTGTTAAACAAACCAATAATATTGGGTTTACTAAAAATACTGGTAAAATGCCTAATAAAGAGGTATTAAAAAAACAACAAAGGACTACAATAAATACTAATGCAAAACAAATTGTACAAAAAAATGAAATTCATTGGTATGCTTTGGAAAACGAAAACAATACATTATATTGGTCAAATGTCGATTGCAAAAATATTATTATTGAATTACAAAAGGGTATTTCTATTGAGTCAAAAGGCATAAAAGATTTTTTACAAAAAAATAATCTTACTAAAATTGTCAGAAAAAGTAAATATCCAGAAATACAAAATTTCTATCAATTTGAAGTTATTGAAGGTAATAAAAAAGCAATTCTTCAAATTGTTAATAGTGCTAAATTAAATCCTAATATTTTATACGTTGAACCTATTTCAATCATAAAGACTAATGCCTTTACACCAAATGATCCTTATTGGAATCAACAATGGGGGCCTTATGTTATTGGTGCTGATAGTGTATGGTCATACTATACGGGTGGTACTAGCAATACAAAATTAGCCGTTATAGACAATGCTGTTGATTGGTATCATCCAGATTTATATGATAATGTTTGGGATGGTTATGATTTTGCAAATAATGATAATGATCCAACACCTGACGTTGCTTTTGCTAGTTATCAAGAGCATGGTACTCATGTTACAGGAACAATTGGTGCTACACTAAATAATGGCATAGGTGTATCAGGGATGATTAATGATACTGTGTATTTTGCTAAAATAGGTAAAGATTCTACTTTGAGTGATGTTGCTGTAATAGATGCATTAAATTACATTTCTACCGTAGCTCATATTCGTGCTGTAAATATGAGTTTTGGTGGTCCCTCTCAAAGTAGTGCCTTAGAAACAGCAATTAATAATGCATGGAATAACGGAAAACTTTTAATTGCAGCGGCTGGTAATAGTAATTCATCAAATCCTTTGTACCCTGCTGCTTTTACAAATGTAATCAGTGTTTCTGCAGTTGGTGTAAGTTCTAGTTACGATTTTACTTGCGCTTCTTATTCAAATTTTGGTAGCACAATTGACTTGTCAGCACCCGGTGGTGAAGCTTCAACTGGCTTCCCAATTATTTCTACTCTTCCAAATAACACCTATGGTGGGGCAAACTGGCAAGGTACTTCAATGGCAGCACCACACGTTACAGGTTTAGCAGGTATAGTATTTGATATGAACCCTTTTTTAACAAATGCACAAGCAAGAACCATAATAGAACAACAGGTTTTTGACTTAGGTGCAAGTGGTTGGGATCAATATTTCGGAACTGGAATGATTTGCGCTTATTGTTCATATTTTGAAGCATGTAATCAATTATCGGCTAATATAGCAACTTCTGGCAACTTGTCTTTTTGTGAAGGAGGTAATGTTACATTTACTTGTGATTATAATGATAATGTAAAATATCAGTGGACATTTAATGGAGCAAATATATCTAGTGCAACGTCAAATCTGCTTACAGCAAATCAATCTGGCAGCTATAATTTAGTATTAACAACACCTGGTGGTTGTCAAGCTACTTGGAATCCTTTTATTGTAACTGTTAATCAGAATCCACCTTCTCCAACAATTTCAACTAATGGTTCAACAACTTTTTGTCAAGGTGGAAGCGTTATCTTATCTGCTCCATCTGGTTATTCATGGTATAATTGGTCGAATGGAGTTAATGGCCCTACTAATCAAGATTTGACAGTGACAACAACGGGTTCTTATTCACTTAATGTTGCTAATTCAAATTGGTGTAACAGTCCAGAATCTTCACCTGTTTGGGTTCAAGTTAACCCCTTACCGCCAACACCAACTATTTCTCAAAATGGTAATCAACTTATATCTGATGCTACAACTGGTAATCAATGGTATTTAGATGGCAATATTATTCCCGGTGCAACAAATCAAACATATAATATAACATCGGCGGGTAATTATTATGTAATTTCTACTAATAATGGATGCAGTTCTAATATTTCAAATGCAATATATTCAATAAATGTAGAAGAAATCAGCTTGAATAACAATTTTGCAGTATATCCAAATCCTGTAAACCATGAACTTTTTATTGAAACATTAAAATCAAATTCAAAACTTAAATTTGAAATAATTAATAGTATTGGTCAAATTGTTTATTCTTCATTTGTTGATAAAAAAGTAGTTGTTAATATTTCATATTTTGCAAATGGCATTTATGATTTGAATATCTATGACGGTCAAACTATCTATACAAAGAGATTTATAAAAGAATAGCTATTTTCTTTTAATTGATTATAGCTGAATTGATTTTTTTGTTTATATGGGCATTCCCCTATGGGTCGGGCTTTACGCTGCAATCTTTTTGCGAAAAGCAAAAAGGATTTCCGCTGTAATCCCTAATGCGGGTTTAAAATCGGAGATAAAAAACGAATAATAATAAATAATATTTCGTTAACACGCAGGTTTATTGCCGTTTGATTGAATATATTTTTAGCAATTTATATAATAACAAATCATAGCAATCGTTATTTTAAGAACTAACCCTTTAAAATAACAAAGTTATGACAACAAATTCAGATGTAGTAAACGAAATCTCAAAGCATGGAAGCTATGAAACTGGCCACGCCAAAAACGTAGCAAACTTTGAAAAAATGGTTGATTTTTGCGTTGGATATGGAACAACATACAACCCAAGTAAAACCACAATTAAAGTTGCAGCAATGCAAACGCTGTTGACTAATGCTAAAAACGCTATTTTGGCGGTAAACAACAACATCCCTGCTTATTCTAATGCTGTTGCAGCAAGAGAATTGGCATTTGAATCACTTAGTAAACTTGTTACGAAAATTATTAATGCACTCAAAGCAACTGACACCAGCCAACAGGTTGTTGACAACGCTAAAACTTATGCAAGAAAATTGCAAGGAAGAAGAGCAAAAGCAATTATTAAAAATCCAAATTTGCCGGTTAGCGAACCAGTACCCGGAGCAGAAATTTTAATTGAGCAGGAACAAAAGAACATTTCAGCCTCGCAAATGAGTTATGACAATCGCTTGGACAACTTGGATAAGTTAATTAAATTTCTTAGCTCTGTGACAACGTATGCCCCAAATGAAGCAGAATTAAAGACTACCGCTTTGACAACTCTGATCAATGACTTGAAAATTAAAAATTCTGCTGTTATTTCTTCTCTTGTTCCTATTTCAAACGCCCGCATTTCAAGAAATGACACCCTTTACAAAGAAAAAACAGGCGTTGTTGATGTAGCGGCAGACGTTAAAGCTTATGTAAAGTCCATTTATGGTGCAACAAGCCCCCAGTATAAGCAAATAAGCGGGATTCGTTTTGTAAGACACTAGATAAAAGTTAAAACAGCCTAGATGATTTATGAAAAAGTCTTTGGTCAATATGAAACAACGCTTGGTCAGTTTGCAAAAGCCTTTGTTCAGTTTGCAACAACCTCTGGTCAATGTGAAAAAGTGTTTGTTCAGTTTGCAAAAGTCTTTGGTCAGTATGGAAAAACCTTTGGTCATTGTAAAAAAGTCTTTGTTCAGTTTGCAACTACCTTTGGTCACTCTTTGACAACGCTGTGCAAGCTTGACAATTTCTACATTATGACAAAAACATTAATCACACAGGCTGCAACTCCCCTGCTCACAAGTGTAAGCACATTTTGTTTTTCGCACAATGCCAATCTGCAAACCAAAAAAAACAAAAAGAGCTTACACTTTTAGCTCCCCACTGCTGAAAGCGGAATGATATTTTATATTTTTCCCCCCTTCTAAAAAAAATAATACCCCGACACTCAACCGCCCTGACTAAAAAAGCACTAAATTAGCCCCAGTGGTTTTGGAAAAGGCTGCAAGAAATGACAAAATAAGTTCGGTTGGTAACACACGGTTAAAATTTAGCAGGCTGTTATGGGCAACTTGACAAGTATAACAAAGTTCAGGCATTTTAGCGGTTTGACAATAACTGCAAGTAAAAGCCTGCCAAATTCAACCGCCAACCGTTACCGGCAAGGCTATGACCTCAATTCTAGCATGAAACTGACTGAATAAAACAATTATTTTAAAAAAACGCATTAAAGTATGATAAATAAAGTTGAACGTCTTACTTCCATTGGCAAATTTCGCAACTACAATGCTGCTGGACAGGTTAATTTTCATAAGCTGACTTTAATCTATGGTGACAATGGCGGTGGTAAAACCACATTGACTTCAGTGTTTCGTTCTCTAACAACAAATAAACCTGAAGTTGTTAGAAGTAGAATTTCTACAAATCATATCGCACCCCAAGCAGCACAGATAACCCAAGTTGGGACGCCAAATATTTATCATACTTTCGGTGCAGCAGGCTGGACAATCCCATTTCCTGACATTGAGATTTTTGATATTCACTTTGTCAATGACAATATTTATTCCGGCTTTGACTTTAATGATGAACACAAAAAGCAACTTCATCAATTTGTAATCGGTGCACAAGGTGTTGCTATTCAAAACCAGATTGAGCAAAACAAAGCTGCAAAAGCCACATCAAGACTAAATCAAACAAATATTGAACAACAGTTAATTCAGCAAGTAGGCAACAATTTGACAGCTGATTTAATTACTTCTTTTCTTGCAATTCCTGCAACCCAAGCCATCAATATTGACCCACAAATTACAGCAGCAGTGGCAGTATTAGCAAGTGCAAATGCCAATGCAATAATTCAAACATTACAAATGCTTTCTCCATTAAACCGAATTAATTCGGATATAGACTTCGCTTCTCTTATCATAGACTTACAGACCACATCACAAGCAATTCAAAATGCAACTTTGGAAACCTTGTTTTCAAATCATTGTCAAGACTTGTTAGACAACACACTTGATGGTCCTGAAAATTGGCTCCAAAAAGGATATGCATATGTTGAAAGCAAACAAATAGCAAATGAGCCAACAATTTCTTGTCCATTTTGCAAACAGACTATTGATAGTAATGTTGTAATTCTTAACACCTATGCAAGTAAATTTAATGCAGACTTTAATGCCTTAGTTCAGCGTCTTCAAGCACATTCTATATCGCTCCAAAATTTCAATTTAGAAGCAGCTATACAAGCGTTAAACAGTATTAACCAGACAAACACCGCAAGTATTACATCATGGACTACACATCTTCCAAATACAGTTCAACAGCCATTCTTTAACATAATTACAGACGAGACTGCTTTTAGAGCAGAATTTCAAAGTTTGATTGCTTCGCTTCAACAAAAAATACAAAATCCAACAGCAGCCGTGGCTAACACCACAGCTACTGTTTTTCAATCTTCCTTGCAAACAATTAACTCAAACATCGATTGCTACAATCATAGTGTTACGACTTACAATTCTGCTATTACAACATTTCGTACAGGAATTCAGACTGTTGCAAACGCACAGCTTGCAGTTGATAGACTACAAAGAATCAAAAAAAGATTTGAAACTCCCATTGATACACTTTGCACTCAATTGTCTGCCGAGAAGCAAACACTTAGAGGTTTAGAAACTGCATACACATTGTTATCACAACAGCAGCAAACGGCAGCAGCAACATTTTTCAGTAGTTATCAAACACAAATCAACCATTACTTAGGTAATGTTTTTAAGACCCTTTTTAAAATTGACAATGTTGTTCATGTTGCTCCCCATGGCCGAGCTACACAAAGCAAAATCGCATATAAGCTGACTATTGACGGCAAGGATATTTCATTTGTTCCTAATCAACCATTTAATGCAAAAGAATGTTTAAGCGAGGGAGATAAAAGCACAATTGCGTTAGCTTTCTTTTTATCCAAACTTGACATTGATCCGAACCGCCAAGACAAGATTTTAATTTTTGACGACCCGCTTTCAAGCTTAGATACTAATAGAAGAACATACACGATTGGAATAATCAAAGCATTAATACAGCAAATGAAGCAAGTTGTTGTTTTGAGTCACAACGAATTCTTCTTACATGAAATAGGTAAGGACTTTGGCGGAGCGATTAAGAACACTTTGAGAATAACAGAAAACTTTGCTGCTAAAGCTTCCATAATTGAAGAATGTGATTTGGACAGCTTAGTAAAAAATGAATATTTTAAACATATTGAAGCGTTAGAGGCATTTCGTACTAATCCTGACCATTCAATTAAAGACACGGTATTAGGATGGCTGCGTAATGTATTAGAAGCTCATTTGCGTTTCAAGTTCTATAAAGAAATTCGTTCAATGACTGGACAAAAAACATTTGGCAGACTTATTTCCTTTCTTGACACCTCAGGTGTGGTTTTTCGAGACAATGCAAATAGAACAACTATAATAGCTAACTTGAATTTAATTAATGGAGTTTCTTGGAAACAACATCATGGTGACCCAAATCCAGATTATGCAACATTAGGAATGAACCCAAATACAATAACAGCACCTGAATTGGACAACCTCATACAAGACGTTCTTAAATTAATTGAAGTGCAACTATAGCGACAAAAAGAAGCCCAGCCGGTAACACACGGTTAAAATTTAGCAGGCTGTTATGGGCAACTTGACACGAATAACAAAGTTCAAATATTTTAGCGGTTTGACATTCACTGCAAGTAATAGCCTGCCAAATTCAACCGCAAACCGTTAGGCAAAATAGGTAAAAAAACTGCACGACTAGTATTAGAGCATTTAAAAAGTTAAAGTTATGAATAGACAAATAATCCTCTTTTTTTTATTTGGCATTTTTATCGTGACAATTCTAAACTCATGTCAATGTTCTTGT
>JACREQ010000005.1 GCA_016218155.1 Bacteroidia bacterium | reverse complement strand
TACCTAGTTTTGTTACATTGAGTGGATTTTCGAAGAAAATTTGTATCGAAATGAACAAAACGATTAGTTTTCGATACGAAATTCTGAAAGAATTTCACTCAAACTAGCATCGTTTTCTTATATCGAACTCACGTTATAATAAAAATATTTTTTATATATTGCATTATATTAAACTAACTATTTCATTCTTATTACATCATCAAATTATTAATTAAACATGAATAAGCAAACTGTTACAATAAACTTAATTTTAAAAAATATTTTAACATTAAGCATAATATTCACTATTATTTTTAACTGTAATAACACTTTTGCTCAAAATGCAGGGTCACCAGACTTAACATTTGCAGGAACAGGCTATGTTTCAACATCAATAGGAACGGTAAACTCAATGTCATATGGGTTGGTAGTTCAAAATGACGGTAAAACAATAACAGCTGGCAACTCAGTATTTAATGGATATTCAGCAATAACTCTGGTTCGTTATCTTACCAATGGTTCGCTTGATAATAGCTTTGGAAATAATGGTACTGTTATTACCCAAACAGGAATATCATCAAGCGCAAGTTCAATAGTATTGCAGAACGACAATAAAATTATAGCAGTTGGTCGTACACTTATTAATGATACTACATTTAATTTCACTGCAATAAGATATAATACAGATGGCACTATTGATAATACTTTCGGCACAGCAGGAATAGCATTTATTAATGTAGAAAACTCAGCACAGGCATATAATATTGCAATACAAACAACAGGCAAAATAATCATCTCCGGATATTCAAATTTTAATTCAAATACAGGAATATCACTTGTCAGACTAAATGCAAACGGCACACCAGATAACAGTTTTGGAACAAGCGGAATATCAATTCATCATTTTGCCGAAAGTCCTGATGTTGAAGCATGGGCTATGGCATTAGATGCAAATGACAATATTATAACAACAGGAATGATAACTGATGAAATCTTAGGTCGCAATAAAATTGCAGTCGTTAAATTTAATTCAGATGGCAGTCTGGATACAGGTTTTGGCACCTCAGGAATCACAAAAACTTCTTTAAGTAACACAACTGATGATTTTGGTAATGCTATTGACATACAAACTGATGGTAAAATTGTTATTGCAGGAACATCTAATAATACAGCAGTAATTGCAAGGTATAATGTTAACGGTTCCCTCGATTCATCATTCGGAACAGGAGGAATTATACAAACAAATTTTGACATAGCACAGCCTGCCGAAGCTTATGGCATTACAGTTCAGACTGACGGAAAAATTGTTGCGGTAGGTGTTAGCGGACCAAATGCACAAAACACAAATGGAAATTTTGGTCTTCTGAGGTTAAATAATGATGGAACATTTGATAACACATTTGGAAATAACGGAAAAGCTATTACTGATATTAGTAATGGTTACAACGATGTTGCCTTTTGTGTAAAAGAGCATACCGACGGTAAACTTATTGTATCTGGCATATCAAGAGAAAACAATCATTACACGTTTGCAGCTGCCAGATATAATGGAACTGCATTGCAAATTGCAGAGAATTTATCTGATGAAAATATTATGATTTTTCCAAATCCTGTAACAGACCAATTTGAGATTACCGGATTAGAAACAGGGATAATTGAAATAATTAATACTCATGGGCATATTGTTAATACTATAAGTACAACATCTCTAAAACATACTATTAACATATCAGAATTTAATGAAGGGATTTATGCAATAAGAATAACAACTAAAAATGGAATCATAGTTAAAAAACTTATTAAAAATAATTAATTTGCTTACTTCTCGATACGCTTTGCTTCCGCCGCCGCGGCGGACTAGCATTCTAGCTTGTTCCTCAGCCGCAGAGCGGCTGAGGAACAATTTCTATTTGCAACTTCGAGTAGCAAAGCGTATCGAGAAGTAAGCAAATAGATTAACAAAATTACATTTTCTTAAGTCAATGACATTGCCGGCGAAGCAAAGCTATCGAGAACTACAGACACTATTATTTGTGATTAACAAATCATTTATTTCCGTTTCCAGATGCTTTGGATTGCTTAGCATGACTATAAAACAGATTTGAATCTGTAACCCAAATAAGTGTATAGATATTAACTAAAACAACAACAATATAATTTCTACAGGACAAAAAAATACAATTATCGTAATTAATCGTTCATTTATCGGATTAATCATTAAAAAACATTTCAATTTTATTATATTTGATTTTAAATTAAAAGGTTCGAAAAAACACACAAATTAATAACAATTTATAATGAAAGACATTATTCAATTTGGCGAAAATGTAGATGGATATAATGTTCCTGTTTTAAATGAAAGAGAAGTAAGAGCAGCTGCAGGCATTTTGTTTTTGTTTGCTTTTCTATCATTGCTTATAATTATTTTTGAAGGAAACTTTTTACTGGCAAAACTTTTCCTTTTAGTTTTTCTTTTGGATTTTATAATACGTGTTATAATTAATCCAAAATTCTCACCAAGCCTTATACTTGGGAGACTCATTGTTGGTAATCAAAAACCGGAATATGTAGGAGCACCGCAAAAGAAATTTGCATGGACTATAGGTCTGGTAATGGGACTAATCATGTTTGTATTAATGGTATTAATGAATACAAACAGTTTTATAACCGGTCTTATTTGCTTAATCTGCTTAATTCTTCTATTCTTCGAATCGGCGTTTGGTATATGTCTAGGCTGTATATTCTATAAACTTATTTATAAAAACAAAGTACAATATTGTCCCGGAGAAAGCTGCGAAACGAAGAAAAAAGAAGATATACAAAAAGTTTCTTTAGTACAATTACTAATATTTTTAGGATTCTTAGTGTACATTGTTTTTTCTGTTTATTTATTAAAAGATACACTTCAATCTAAAACCGAGAATTTGTGGACTAAACTCGGAATTAAAAAGGAAATTAATATTAATAAATAACATCGCTTAATTTTCATACATTCCAACAATTTTACTTTAAATCATAAGCTGTTATTCATACTTTTATTTTAGCATTTATATAGTTATATTTGGTTTATCAATTTAAAAAGATAATCAACAACATAATTATTATAATAATGAAAGTTATAGCAATCAACGGAAGCCCTAAAAAAGAAGGAAATACTTTTAATGCTTTAAATATTGTTGGTAACGAGATTTCATCTGCCGGCATTAATTTTGAAATCCTGCATATAGGTAATAAAATGATACATGGCTGTATGGCTTGTGGCAAATGTGCAATAAATCAGGATCAAAAATGTACAATAATTACCGATGAACTAAATGAATGGATACAAAAAATAAAAGAGGCAGACGGCATTATTCTAGGTTCACCTGTTTATTATTCAGGAATTGCAGGAACAATGAAAAGTTTCTTAGACCGGTTATTTTATGTTTCTACATCAAATGGTAATTTATTCCGCCACAAAGTTGGCGCAGCAGTTGTAGCAGTCAGACGCTCCGGAGGTTCATCAACATTAGACAGCTTATACCATTACCTTACATATTCCGAAATGATTTTAGCCACATCAAATTACTGGAATATAATTCACGGCAGAACACCAGGTGAAGTTAATCAGGATGCAGAAGGTGTTCAGATTATGCGTTTGTTGGGAAAAAATATGGCATGGTTGTTAAAAATGAAAGAAGCTACAATTAATATTATTGAAGCACCATTAAAAGAGAAAAAAGAAGTAACAAATTTTATAAGATAAATAGATTAACATTGTTCACAATTTAAGTCATCAACTTGAAAAGTACAATTATATTTTTGTCCATTTTACTAATAATAACAGTAAAATCATTTTGTCAACAGAGTGCAGAAACAGTTGTTGACTTTGACGGAAATATATACAATACTATAACAATTGGAGAACAAACATGGATGAAAGAAAATCTGAGAGTAACACATTACAGGAATGGTGACAGCATACAAAATGTTCGATACACTAAAGACTGGGTTAATCTTACTAATCTGCAACAAGGTGCATATTGCAAATATTATAATTCAGAATATAATGCAAAAATTTATGGAAATCTTTATAACTGTTATGCTGTTAAAGATTACTCCAGATTATGTCCTTCGGGATGGCATGTGCCAACTGATGAAGAATGGACAATGCTTGCAAAATATTTAGGAGGTGATAGTATTGCCGGAAATAAGCTCAAGGAACTGGGAACAAAACATTGGGAAAGCCCGAATACCGGAGCTACAAATGAAAGCGGTTTTACTGCACTTCCGGGTGGTTACCGTTCTTTAGGCTTTTTTGAAGATATTGGATACAACGGCAGTTGGTGGAGCTCATCAAAAGATTATTCTGTAAACGGTTTATGGTTACAAAAACCATATGACAGATACTGGTACAGATATATAAAATCTGACAAAAAAGAATTAGGTAGAGATAAAACAACAATGCAAGACGGATATTCAGTTCGCTGCATTAAGGATACTATTAAAAAATAACAAATGAGATTTCTTTTTTACATAGTATTTGTTTTTTCATTGATTTTTTCAGTAGAAACTTATTCACAAAAAGATTCTACCGACACTAAAATGTCATTTGACTTAGGTCTTACACGAGGTAACAACATAAATATTTTACCGCTTTTTAAAAGAGTTAAATCAAAAGAGAAAAAAGAAATAGATGTTTTATTTCCATTATATGCCTTTAAACGAAACTATGTTGAGCAAACAAAGCGTTCACACCTATTCCCTTTATACTGGGCTGACAGCACTTCAAAAACTCACGATTTCAGATTATTTACAGTTTACTACCCTTCACTAATTCATCTCTCAAATGAGAAAACAAAAGACATTCATTCTTTTATACTCTTCGACCTTGCACCTGAAATAAATTTGCTTGAGTTTACCAGATCTTCCGATGGAAAATATTTACAAAATAACATCCTGTTTTTTCTATGGTATCATAACAACATAACAGAACAGAGGTCGCATTTAGTATTTTTTCCACTTTACTGGTCATATAGGAATAAAGAAAGATATACTAACACATTTATACCATTATACATCTCGGGAACATATAATCGCGGGAAAGCTAAATATACTGCTGTAACACCATTATTCTGGCATTTTAAAAAAGATGAAAAAACAAGAAATGTACTTTTTCCATTATGGTGGAACATGAAATCTGAAAACAATAATAACATTATACGCTCAAATACGATTTTTCCAGTTTACTGGTCATATAAAGATCAGAATCAAAATTATAAAGCATTATTTCCTATATTATGGAGTAATAAAACAAATGAATTTAATTCTATTACTATTTTCCCTTTATTTGCCAAGAAAGTGAGTATTGATAATAGTTCAAAAAGAATAATGCTCACACCATTTTTCTGGCATAATAAAAAAAATGATAAAATAAGAAATACACTTTTTCCAATTTGGTGGTATAAAAAAGCCGGAAGTGGTGAAAATACCGTAATATCTAATAATCTATTCCCAATATATTGGTCATACAAAGGAAATGGCTATGAACACAAAATATTATTTCCTGTTTTATGGAAATATAAAGATCCATTGTATTCTTCTATTACATTATTTCCGCTTTTTTCAGCAGGTAATTCATATGATAATAGTATAAGTCACACTACTATTACTCCATTATTCTGGCATCTTAAAGACCGTGGAAAAACTAAAAATGTTTTTTTCCCATTATGGTGGCATAGCAAAATAACATCAAGCACAGATACAATATCATCAAATGTTATTTTTCCGTTTTTCTGGCATAATAAAGATAAATATAATGAGAGTCAGACAATATTTCCATTTGTTTGGATAAACAGAAATCAAAATTATAAATATACAACAGTATTTCCATTATACTCATCAGGACTATCATACGATTCAACCATCAGCCATTTAATTATAACACCATTCTTTTGGAAATCAAGATACGGAAATGAATATCGTAACATCTTGTTTCCATTATATTTTTCATATAGAAACAATGTAAAAAGCAGAAAAGTTATATTTCCTGTTTTCTGGATTTTAAAAGACAGTGCATATAATTCGGTAACAATAGCTCCGTTTTATTCCAGCGCACATTCTTTAGATAACAAAATGGGTTATAAAATGATCACTCCATTTTTCTGGCATTTTAAAGAAAATGAAAAAACAAAAAATATATTATTTCCTTTATGGTGGAATACAAAAACAGGTAGTGGCGAAAACATTAAATCTACAAATGTATTTTCTTTAATTTTCTGGTCATATAAAGATAAAGTAACAAATAACAAGGTTATTTTTCCAATTGTTTGGAGTTTAAGAAATAATTATCGTAATTCTTTTACATTTCTTCCTCTATTCTCCATGGGAGAGAAAAAAGACATGCTTAAAAGTCATCTAATGATCACACCATTATTCTGGCACTTTAAAAACAATAATAATTACAGCAACATACTTTTTCCTTTGCTGTGGAATATAAAGAAAGTAAATTCAGATGACACAATAAAATCAAATGTTATTTTTCCAATCTATTGGTCATTTAAAAACCATGATAGAAACAATAAAATAGTATTTCCTGTAATCTGGAAATTTAAAAATAAAGAATACAAGTCGTTTACATTTTTACCTTTATTTTCATCCGGAAAGTCATTAACAGAGCCTAAAAAACATTTAGCAGTCACACCTTTATTCTGGCATTTCGAAAATGGCAACAAAAATAAAAATGTATTATTCCCACTTTGGTGGAATTTCAAAATTTTAGACGAGCTAAATCCTGTTAAAACGAATATTGTTTTCCCAGTTTACTGGTCATATAAGGATACAGATACGTACAACAGAGTTATATTTCCGATAGCATGGAGTTTTAAAAACAAAAACTACAATTCTATAACATTCTTCCCTTTATATTCATCCGGACAAACACCAGATTCAAAAACCAGACATTTAACAGTTACACCATTATTCTGGCATATTAAAACACCAGAAACAACAGCAAATATTTTATTCCCCTTATTATGGAACATCAGAAATGGTAATGGCGAATATGCAAGAACATCTAATATTGTATTCCCTGTTTATTGGTCTTACAAGGATAAATTAACAAATAATAAAACATTATTACCATTAATCTGGAGTAAGAAAACTGAAAAATATAATTCATTCACATTATTACCTCTCTTTTACATTAAAAAAACAACAGATAATGAGAATAAGCAGGTAATGGTTACACCCTTATTCTGGCACACCAAAAACAGAAATAACATAAAAAATGTATTATTCCCTATTTTCTGGAGTAACAAAAAAGGAAGTGGTGAATACACAAAAACTTCTAATGTATTATTTCCTATTTACTGGTCATATAAAAACAATAAACACAACAATAAAATATTATTTCCTTTAATATGGAGTTTAAAAAACAAATACTATAGCTCATTTACATTATTTCCGTTAATATCAATTGGTAATTCGCCGGATAAAGAGACAAAACACTTTGTCTTCACCCCTCTTTTCTGGAACATTCATAAACCTGACTCAAGACGAATCAGACTTTTTCCGGCTTTCAGTTATTATAATAACAAATCAGGAGTTTCAGATTTTAACATACTATACATATTGTTTAACTCTCACAAAGAACCTGGTAAATCAGTTACAGGTCTTATATCTCCTTTGTTTCTTTATGAAAAACGTCCAAATTACACATACTGCAGACTTGCTCCGGTATTTTGGTATAAAAATTCTCCCGGCGATAAATACTTTTCAATTCAGCCATTATTTTATCATGGAAAGGATTCGGTTTCAGAAAACTTCAATATCTTCTGGCAACTATATAACAGAAAAAATATTTTCAATACTAAAAAATCAACAAACTTTATCTGGAAGACTGTTTTTAACGACAAATACACTAATGGTGATCATGAATTCAGAGTACTTTATTTCTTGTATGCAAATATGAATAAAGAAGGCAGAACAGAAAAAAGTATTTTCCCTCTTTACCATTCTTCAAAAGATACTGTAGGGAACAAATCCTTGTCAGTATTTTTCTATTTCTATCGTTCATTTAAACGAAAAATTGAAGGCACAAATGAATTTTATATGGAAGATGACATTTTCTGGTTTATTCGTTTTCGCTCTAATTTCCGTCAGTTAAATGCAAAAGGTATTGACGAAAAAATTATCAGGCAATAATTTTACAAGACTAAACTTTTTGTGCATTTTGAACAGAAATTTGTGCTTTTCTGGTCAATATCCTCAACATACGTTCCCGATCTCATAACACAATCAGGAACATGACAATGAATTAAACCAAAATTATGACCAAGTTCATGAATAATTTCTTTACAAAAACGATCCAACAGAAGATTTTCGTCAGCCTCGATACCATAATGTTCGTTATTTAATCTAAATAGCGAAGCAATACCACTTCTGCCTTTTAAATATGCCTGTCCAAAAATATATGTGAAAATTGGAATAAATAAATCAACATTAAATAATCCCAAAGTTTTTGAATCGTCAGTTGCATATTGTTTTTCAATAAACTGCAAAATTAGATTTGCGTTATATTGTCTTCTTGCCGAATCATAAAATTCGCTTAAATCAATATGCCCTTCTCTTATTTTTACAGGAACAAATAACTCTCTCTGAACATTATCTGCAACTTTCAAAAGAAAATCATCATCAAAGTATCCAAAAGAAATTAAAGTGATATTTTGCAGATTCATCAAACTATTATAATAAGTTATAAAATTACAAATCCGGGCTAAACTATTTTCACTTTGTCTTTTTACTTATTAAAAGATTTTAAGTTATATTTTTTAATTTTATTGTATAATGTTACTCTATCAACCTGTAATGCTTTAGCAGAACGCGAAATATTCCAATCGTATTTAATTAGAATCTGAGCAATATGACCTTTCTCTTGTTCATCAAGACTCTCAGCAGATATATTTAAAATATTTTTTTCAATTGGCAAATCTTTTAATGTAATTTTTTTTCCATTACCAATTACAATTGCTCTCTCTATCATATTTTCGAGCTCACGAATATTTCCCGGAAAATCAAATTCTTCTAAACGTTTTAATGCAGAACTATCAATTGGAATTACAGGCTTATTCATAGAAACACAATATTTTTTAATAAAATATTCAGTTAAAATCGGGATATCACCTGCTCTGTCTCTTAAAGGCGGAACATGAATATTAACAACGTTCAATCGATAATACAAATCTTCACGAAAAGTTCCCTCCTCTACCATTTGTTTTAAATTTCTATTTGTAGCACATAGTACTCTGAAATCAGAGGAAATTTCTTTATTCCCTCCCACACGCATAAATGTTTTACTTTCTAATACCCGTAACAATTCAACCTGCATTTTAGACGAAATTGTTGCAATTTCATCAAGAAATATTGTACCACTATCAGCCATTTCAAAACGACCTTTTCTATTGTACATAGCACCAGTAAAGGCTCCTTTTTCGTGTCCAAACAACTCACTTTCTAAAAGACTTTCAGTTAGAGCACCACAATGAACACTTACCAGCGGGAAATATTTTCTTGAAGAATTTGAATGAATTGCTTTTGCAATTAACTCTTTTCCCGTTCCGCTTTCTCCTGTAATAATAACTGAAGAATTAGATTGAGCAACACTTTCAACTTCACGAAGAACCTTTTTCATAGCTTCACTAATTCCAACTAAATCGTCAACATTTTCGAGACTTACGACTCTTTCTTTAAGTGTTTCATTCTCCTGTGCAAGTGATATTTGCTTAGCAGCATTACGTATAAGATGCGATAAATCATCAGGATCGAAAGGTTTCGTAACATAATCAAAAGCACCATCCTTAAGCGCTTGCACTGCGGTATCTACAGTTGCAAAGGCTGTTATAACAATTACTATTGAATCCTTTTTTAACAACTTTATTCTTCTGAGCATCTCAAGCCCATCCATACCCGGCATTTTAATATCTGCCAGTATAATATCAAAGTTTTGTGATTCAAGCTTTGACAAGGCAGTTTTTGCATTTTCTGCACATTCAACACGATAACCATCTTCAATGAACCAATCATAAAGAGACTCTCTTACAGATTCTTCATCGTCAACAATCAAAATTGAAATTTTCTTATTCATTTTTCTCAGGATTTTTTAGAGGAAATGTTATCGAAATTGTAGTTCCCTTGCCCAGTTCCGATTTTACCGATATCTTACCTTCATGACTTTGAACTATTCCATGCACTATTGCCAGACCTAAACCTGTGCCCCTTGCATTATGTTTTGAAGAAAAGAACGGATCAAAAATATGTGGTATATCTTCTGCTGAAATACCCGAACCGTTATCTATAAAATCAACAGTAATAATATCTTTATCAGAATTGCGAGTTCTAATTACTATCTCACCATTTTCTGAAACTGCCTCAGAAGCATTTACCAGAACTGCTATACATGCTTGCTTTATTTGATTTGGACTACAATAAACAGTATCTGTTGTTGCAGAGAAATCAATAAAAAAACCAATCTTTGCAATTTTCATAGAATGACTCATCAAATCATATGTATCCTGTAATAATTGATGCAAGCTTTTATCCTCAAAGAAATCCTGATCTTTTCTTGAAAAATCTAATAATCCTTTAACAATATCCCCACAACGTTTAGTTTCAGTTTCTATCATTTTCAGATGTTTCAAAACAGATTCCTTTTTTCCGGATTCAAATTCCTGATTTAATAATTGCTTTTGAACTAATTTTGTATAAATAAGAATACCTGATAGCGGATTATTAATTTCATGAGCAACAGAGAGTGATAACTTACCCAGTGAAGCAATCTTTTCTACATTTATTAATTCATTTTGAGCCTGACCCAACTCTTCAGATTTCATTCTAACTTTATATTCCAATTGTTGTGACCAGTTTTGCAATTCGTTATTAGCTTCCTGCAAACTATCAAGCATATCATTAAATGCTACCGACACCATCCTCATATCATCAAGCTGACTTGGATTAATTTCCAATCGTGTATTTCTATCACCTTTCGAAACTGCGTCACTGGCTTTAATCAACGCATTTAGTGGTTTTTTTATCCTTTTTCTTGTAAAGAAAATAAGAAATATAAGAAGTAATATTGTAGTTAATGTTGCTAATAAATAAAAATCTTTTGATGACTTTTCCAAAGTGTTATCAAGATCTTCTAAAGGAATTTTAATTACAAGTGAACCTAAAACTTTTTCATTTTGTTTATGAGCATGACAGGAACTTGTATAACATGACTTTTCGTTAAGAATCGGAGAATTAATAAGTAAATGCCTGTGATTATTATCATTTTGATTCATCTCACATTCGCTTTTAATTTCAATTACTTTATAGTAATTATCCTTTTCTGGCAACACAGACTTTATACTTTGATGACAATCTAGACAATTTGGATTGCTATGCCCAACCATATTTGCAGTAAAAGATGAATAAGCAAGATTCTCCTTACTATCATATAAATTCACTTCATCTATTCCCGACATTCTGTTGATAATATCAAGATTACTTTGTAAAGCATTTCTGTTATTCTCGAGCATGGAATGGTATAATGCACTTCTTACAAGCAATGCAGCATTAGCACCTCTTTGATGAATCAAACTTTTCATATATTCCTCGTTGACGGATCTGAAAATTATTCCAAATGAAACAAAAAGAAATATAGATAATACAGTAATAATGTATATTACACTACCATAAATTGACGATCTTAGCCTTAAATATTTTTTAAGTAATGGACTTTCGAAGAAATGTTTGAATTTTAAAGCCATTATGTTAATGTTTTACTAAAGGCTAATTTAAACAAAATATCACTAAATATGTTGAAATATTCTACTATTATACAACACATTACAAAAGCTAATAAAAAGTATAAGTAACAGTAGACTTTTTGTGGATTAATTTTACTTTATCTATCAATACTACATAACATAGCACATTAACTTAAAACACAATACACAGGATCATTGTTATTAAATTTATTTTCATTTAAGAAGCTTTTCTGAAAATCCTGCCAAACGACATCTGGTAATTCTGAAAGAGTATTATCAATAAGCTCTCCTCCGTCCTGTAATATAGCTAACGAAGGTTCATCCGAATATTTCTGTCCAATTTGTGCCAAAAAATCTTTAAACCGCTGAATTTCCATTTTTGACCAACGTGATGCTTCGTCAGATAAATAAAAATATCTGCTTTCTTCTTTCCATTTGGAAGGCTTAATTTTAAATATCCATCCTTTTCCATAAGGATCCTGATTTAACAATTCAGGACTTTCAATAAGTTGAACATTGGTTTTTATTACTACTCCCGAAATAGGTGAGGCAACGCTTAACAATTTATCACCTTTTATTATTTCAGTAATCAAATCGCCTTTGTTTATTGTTTCACCAGGTATTTTAAGGGTTCTTAATTTAACCTCACCCGTTGTATGTAATAAAAAATCATCTAATCCTACAGATGCATCTCCATTCTTTTCGAGAAAAGCCCATGTATGATTATTGTTATGAAAAACACCCTGTGGTATTTTAAGAATATCAAATGACAATATTCCCAAAACCTTTTTTATTTTTTTCGAAATTGATTTTTGTTTATTCAAAATAATCCAGAATGGAATTAATATCAGGAAAAATGTAATAATTGCAATATATTCGATTCCCTTGGTTTCAAATATATTTGAATAATTAAAATCGTTCATCTTTTTAAATTTTACTTTATTATTAAACTATTTTTGATCATTTACCCACACAGGCGAATCTCTTAAAACTGGCATTCTGTTAATAACCCACCTGAATATCCATATTTCCGTAAAAATCACTGCCAGTGTTACAACTAATTCCATCCATGTTGGGATATATCTTATTGCAGCATCCCAGCGAAAACCGATAACAGTTACATCAAGTCTATTTATTATAACACCTAGCATTGTTAAAATTGATGCTAACTTAACAGTAAAAACACTTCTCTTTTTGTAACTATAAACAAATAGCAACATTGGAAAAAGTACAAATCCCAACATCTCAACCATAAACCAATATCCCATTGGTGTTGCTAATAAATCCCAATGCTTTCCATGAATAAAAACAAGTAACTGCATAAAGAAATATGCAAACATTGCCCCGGCACATATTTTAGCTAGACCAAGAATTATCCCGTTTTGTGCCTGATGATTTTTTTCACTGATTTGTTTAAAAAACACTTTATGGCTTATTGATCCTTCAAATATCACCATTGACAGTCCTGCAAAAATACTTGAGACAAAAAACAGTATTGGAATAAACTCAGAATACCAAAGTGGATGAATCTTATCTTTTGCCATTAAATATAATGCACCCAATCCGGATTGATGCAATGTGGATAATGTTATACCAAATATTACTGCAGCTATTGTCATGCCTGAAAGTATTTTCCTTGCACGTTTTGCCCCAAGCCATTCAGCAACAGCAGGAGAAAACTCTATTAACTGAGCAATCATATATAAAAGAAAATGCCATGCGACAAGAAACAATACTGAACTTGTACCAAAACTATTTCCTATTATCGGATTAACAACATGCCATGGTCGACCTAAATCGAGCAACAAAGCACCCGCATAAAAAACATAAGCAAGAAAACCATTTAAAACAGTTACCCTGACAATAGAATGGTATTTATGCATATTTAAAATATAAACCATAAAAGTTAGAACATATGCACCACCTGCAAAAGCAACCCCAGTAACTACATCAAAGCCAATCCACAATCCCCACGGCACTTCTTGTGTAAGATTTGTTACAGAACCGATACCATGCATAAAACGAATTACTATTAATACTGCACCTGCAATAATTACCGGAATTGAAATTATATTAAAAGGAGTTAGCCATTTTCCTTTTGGCTTAAGTTCACTTAAAATAAACTTAAAAGTTGACTTACCCATATTATCTTTTGGTATAGACAAATCCTGATTATTCATTTTCTATATTGTTATTTAGTTTATTCTTTTTAGTAGCTTCATAAATACCTAATAGAAGTGGTGGTAACAATACAAATACAGAAGGAACAGAAAATAAGAATCCCTTTGACAATTCAGGATATGACTTATCCTGAAGATTTGTATTTAACCCGATTTCATTAAAAGGAACAGATGATAAATACATAAATGATGTGCCACCTGCAGTATGCTCTCCATAAATTTCGTTTATGTAAGTTTCAGGATTTTCAACTATTCTTTTTCTTGCTTCTGTAAGTAATTCCCGACGTGTTCCAAATTTTATAGCTTCGGCAGGGCAATTCTCTGCACAAACAGGCAGACCACCTTTTTCTATTTTCTCAAAACACATTGTACATTTTTCAATTTTTGGATTTGAACTATTATATTCAAATTTAGGAACATCAAACGGACAAGAGACCATACAATAACGACATCCCATACATTTATCGCCATTCCAAGTTACCGGACCTTCCTTACTTTTACTCATTGCCTTTGTTAAACATGCTGCAACACAAGAAGGTTCATTACAATGCATGCATTGTGTTTTAACATAAACCTCTCCTTTTGAGGTTTTGTAACAATTTACAACAGTTCGATGCTGCTCATCTGTTTTTCTATTAACACCTGGTTTTAATTCACCAACAGGAGCAGGTAAATGATGAGTTTCAGCGCACATTGTTTCGCAAGTCTGACAACCGACACATTTTGTTGAATCATAAAGTATCCCTTTAAATTCAACATCACTTACTTTATCTTTTTCGGCACTTAAAACATCTGATGCTAACAAAGTAAGTCCGGCTATTCCTGCTGTTTTAAAAAAATCTCTTCTGTTTATACCCATTTTTTTAATTATTAATAATTAATAAAAAATCAACTGTATATTATTTTGAAGTATTAATAAATTTCGTCTGAAATTCTTCCCATACCTCTGGCTCAAAATCGGCAAGAATATCTTCTTTAAGCTCCCCACCATCCTGTAAAACAATAGGAACAAATTCAGGATTATTCTTAGTTCCAACAGTAGATAAGAAATCTTTAAACCTTGCAAATTCGTATTTTAACCATTCCCTATACTTGTCGGACATTACAAGAAACTGCATATCCCTTAACCAGTTTGATGGTTCAATCTGATAAATCCAACCATTATTATATGGAGACGATTTTATAAGTGAACAATCTTCTTTAAGTAAATTGTTCTGAGACTTTACAGTCCCTGAAATCGGTGAATTTAGTGTTATTTGTTTTCCATATCTTATTAGTGTAATTAATGGCTCACCCTTCATTACTTTATCTCCAACATTTTTTAGCTTAACTTTGCTCAAATTCCCTGTTAAATGTGGAATAAAATCATCTACTCCAATTTTTACTTTACCATCTGCTTCCATAAAAGCCCAGGTGTGTGTCTTATCAAAATACAATCCTTTAGGAACAGATATCGATACCTCACTGAATAAACGACTTACATTTAAAAGTTCAGCAGGCAATCTGGATTTTTTTTTTCTGTTGTATCTTACAACTGCATCTACTGCGATACACATCACTATAAATGCTACGAAAATTAATATTACCATGATTTCTTTTTTATTATTTTGTTTTGAAATAGAGCTATTTCAATTACAATACCAATCGATGTATAATACTAAATATCTTGATATTACAAATATTATGTGCGAAAATTAAACACAATAATTGTATAATATATATACACTTTTTAATTAAATATTCCATACAAACTTGATTATATGCATATTATATGCTATGTTTAATTATTCAACATATGTTGTGTTTTTAAACAATGAATAAAATCAAATTACATATACTACTGAATATATTACATTTAAGTTAGTAGTTATTTATAATATAAATTCAGGAATTTTATTAAACATTATTTTGTGTATAATTAGTTTTCATATATCTGAAATAACGATTTTATCGTTTTACTTTTGATTTTTGCTAATAAAAATGAAATTTTATACAATCATCATAATTATTTTATTAAGCTTGTCAGAAATAAGTTTTTCTCAAAACTCATTTTTTTCTGATAAAGACTCAACCATTAAAATAAGATCAAATGTTTGCAAAATTCTTTACCGAGGGGATTCTACTTATCGTAAAGCATTTGTTGATTCATTAATGTATGCCGATTTCTGGGATACTATTCCTCAACCTAATTTCTGGGCAAAGCTTATGCATTTATCAGGCGACTCTGGATTTATGTCTGTAGCAAAAACGCGTCAAATTATTGACATAAATTCTGTAGCTTACTACTCAAATTTAAATGACGACCAAAAAAACAGCTATAGAGATAGCTTAAGAAAGGCATATGGGTTATCTGACTCCACAAGGTTATTTTTCACAACAGGTAAAAAATATTTTTATTCCTTTAAAACTGTAATTCCTAATATTGATCAGAGCATACCTGTTTTTATTGATAACAATGTCGATCCATGGTATGCACAATCAATATTATTAATAGAAAGTCCTAATAAATTACAGAAATCAAACGCCGGAGCATATGGTCCGTTCCAATTAATGAAATATGTGGCCAGAAAATACGGATTAACAATAAACAAAACTATTGATGAACGTAAAGATGTTAAACGTTCTGCCTACGCAGCATCAATGTTTATAAGCAAAGTATGTATTCCTACTGTTAAAAACATATTGGATAGCTTAAAAATATCTTATATTGAAAATGATCTTTGGTTTAGATTATTAGTAATGCATGTATATCATGCCGGTGGTGGCAATGTTCAAAATGTACTTTATATGATTAAACCTAAAGAAGGAGGTCTTCCACTTATTTACACTGTATGGAATACCGAATCAGGTTCATTCAGAAATGCCTCACAAAATTACTCACAGGTACTATTAGCTGCTCTGCGCGAATTTCATAGTCTTATTAAAAACGAGGCCGAATCTATACAATAAAGATTAAAAGATTATTTTCTTTTTGCATTTCCTCCACTACCATTTTTACCTGAATTTCTTCCACCATTAGAGGCTCGCGTAGGTTTTTGACCTTTCACACTGCTTGATCTTACTCTATTTGTCTTGTTTACATTGTTACCTGTTTTATTATTCACACTACCTCTATGCCCTTTATAGTTTTCATGATTTTTTTTGTATCTATTATTTACAATTACTGAAGTCTTTCTATGAGGTGTATATATCTTATGTGCAACAACAACTCTGTGCATTTTTACATGATGATAATAAGCATTATAATGATTACAATGTTGATAATGCCAACGCCATGAATGAGGCGTCCAAGGTTTCCAATATTTAGGATAATAATTCCAACTCCATGGCGAAACCCATACTATATATGCAGGAGAGTAAACAAACTGAACACATGGCCAAAACCAAATATTAACAACAGTTAAAACAGGCATACTATTGTAATTTGCTGGACCAGTTTTGCCCTTTACATCATCTTTTTCAGCAAACGGCTCTAAAATTATATTTTCACCATAAATTTCATTATCGCCAATAATCTGTAGTATTGCCGATTCGTTGCCATTTTTTTCGATCTCAATTACAGCAATATCCTGTGACTCAGTATTACTAATTGGAACCTGCAATACAATTGCATGTGAATTATCTTTTGTATTGTCAACTACTCTTACATAATCAACATTTCCATCACCATTAAGATCAAGGTTATTTACTGAATTATTCTCGGCATTAATTTTTTTCTCGAACTCTTCAAGTGATTTTGACTCTTTAAATAGTTCTAACGCTCCTTGTAAACTAAAATAATCACCTGGCAAACCTGTACTATCAGCAGTTTTTAAAGAATACTCCTGCTGTGCGAACAATAAATTTGTTGAAATTACCAGACTAATTAATAAAAGAATTTTTAAAGTTTTCATTTTATTTTTTTATTAAGTGATTTTATAAATTCTTATAAACATGATTGATTAAATCTGTTTTTTGATTTTTTAAAACATAAACCATACCTTTTTCATTGTATCTCGATAAAATATTTCACTTATATATTAAACTAATAACTAGCAATCCATTAGTAATTTGATTATGCAATTTTTATAAATCAAAAATGAGTAACTTTGTAATGAAAGATACAACAAATGAATTATAGAAATAACATATTATTATATTTAGTTCTAATATTCAGTCTGCTTTCTTGCAAAACCAACACTGAAGTAAATGGTTACAAGAAAACAGAAAGTGGCATTTATTTTAAATTACTTCAAATTGGCGAAAAATTAAAGAAACCAAAAAACGGAGACTATATAACAATGCACATTTTATATTATACTGGAAACGATTCTTTGTTTTTTGATGCAGTTAGAAGTATAAAATTCAAACCATCATCTTTTGCAGGAGAAATAAATGAATGTTTTGCAATGCTTGCAGAATCTGACAGTGCTTCTTTTTATATTAATGCAGATAACTTTTTTAATAAAACTTTATCAGCACCCCTACCAAAATTTTTACCTCCTTCAAGTTACATGAAAGTAAACATTAAAGTAATTTCTGTAAAAACAGCTAAACAATATCAAAAAGAAAAAGAGGAATTTTTAAGCTGGGTTTCTGATCTTGGAGAATATGAACAACTTGCACTTAAACACTTTATCGAAGAGGAACAAATAAATGTAAACCCATCTGAAAATGGAATTTACAGGATTGACATCGCTAAAGGAACAGGAAAGAAAGTTGAATTACGCGATACTGTTACCGTAAATTACGAAGGAAGGTTTTTAAATGGTAAAATCTTCGATAGTACTAAAAGAAGAAATGAACCTTTTCAATTTGTTTTTGGAACAGAAATGCAGGTTATAAAAGGACTTGAGGAAGCAATTGGAAGAATGAAACAAGGCGATCACGCATTATTTGTAATGCCTTCAAAAATGGCATTTGGTGAAAACGGATCATCTTCAGGTGCAATTCCTGCTTATACATCAGTGGTTTTCGATGTAGAATTATTAGAGGTAAAATAAGATTCATAAAATCATATTAACTTTATCAATTATTTTAAAACATTATATGTCTATAAAAACTGAACAAGAATTAAACACAAAAGTTATTTTAAGAGTTGCCGAGCTAATGGCTGTAGCTGCCAGAACTGCTCCAAAAGCAAGAGGAACTGACAATCTCGAAATAGCAATTATTACAGGCGATTCAATTAAAGAATTAGCAGAAAAAACAAATGAAATGGGAAAAAAGAATAAAATGGAATTTTTTATTCGCGATGCAGGAAATTTGAAAGAAGCTCAGGCTGTTCTGTTAATTGGAACTCACATTAAAACACAGGGAGTTAAAAATTGCGGTATGTGCGGCTTTAAAGATTGTTCGGCAAAGAAAAAACATGAAGATACTCCATGCGTTTTTAACACAAACGATTTGGGCATTGCCATTGGCTCAGCTGTTTCTGTAGCTGCTAATCACCATATCGACAACAGAGTTATGTTCAGTCTTGGTCAGGCCGCTATTAAGCTTGAGTTTCTTGGAAAAGGAATAAAAGTGGCTTTTGGTATTCCACTTTCAGCAACTGCAAAAAATCCATTTTTCGACAGACCGCCTGTAAAAATATAGGATTTAAAACTACTCAAATGAACAAAATACTTTTTTTAGATACTACACATCCTATACTGGTTAAAAAACTGGAAAGTTTTGGTTATATCTGCGACCATCAACTGACTTCTAATTATTCTGAAATTTCAAAAATCATTAACAATTATGTGGGCATTGTTATAAGAAGCAGAATAAAACTTGATAAAGAAATTCTTTCAAAAGCAACAAACTTAAAATTTATTGGAAGAGTTGGTGCAGGACTTGAAAGTATTGACACGGATTTTGCAAAATCTAAAAATATTGAATGCATTAACTCGCCTGAGGGGAGTCGTGATGCTGTTGGAGAACAAGCCACAGGATTATTACTTTCATTGCTAACAAATATCAATAAATCAAATGTAGAAATAAAAGAGGGCAAATGGCTTCGCGAAGAAAACAGAGGAACTGAGATTAAAGATAAAACAATTGGCATTATTGGATATGGCAATATGGGAAGTGCTTTTGCCAAGAAACTTTCCGGATTTGAACCAAATGTTATTTCATACGATAAATACAAAACAAATTACACAGATGGTTACACAAAAGAAGTAGGGCTCGAAGAAATTTTCGAACTTTCAGACATTGTTAGCATACATGTTCCCTTAACCGAAGAAACAAAATATATGGCTAACAATAAATTTTTTAATAAATTTAAAAAGAACATTTATTTAATAAATACATCACGAGGTCCTGTAGTTGAAACAGAAAGTCTCTTAAATGCAATTGACAATGGAAAAGTTCTAGGTGCAGGGCTAGATGTTATAGAATACGAAGAATCGTCATTTGACAAAATGGATTTAAATAATATGCCTGCAACATTTTATTATTTAATTAATAATCCAAAAGTTATAATAACACCACACACAGCAGGATGGACACATGAATCAAAAATTAAACTGGCAGAAATTCTTGCTAATAAAATTATTGACTTTTCTATAACAAATAAAATTATATCAGATAAATAACATGAGCATATTCAACGAAAACAATAAGATAATTGACATAGTTGAGCACGACAGTAATTTACTTTCAGTATTAAATCGCTTTGGAATTAAACTTGGCTTTGGCGATATTAATGTAAAACAAGCATGTATAAACAATAATATCGATGAAAATTTTTTCCTTGCAATATTAAACGTTTATCATAATGACAATTATTTTCCGGAACAAAAATTTGCAAACTTTAAGATAATCGATTTAATATCATATTTAATCGAGACTCATAAATTTTACAGAATGCATATATTACCTGAAATTGATAGATTATTTAATTTACTGAACACAACTAACAACGTTCACAAGGAACTCTTTTTACTTTTAGAAAAAATGTATACTAATTTTAAAACTGAATTTAATAATCATATCGAATACGAAGAAAAAAACATATTCCCAATGATAATAGAATTAAGTAAAAATGATAAAAATGCAAATACTAACAAAGCCAAATTATCAGAATTTAATTTTATCAATATTCATTCTCAGTTAGATGATAAAATAATTGACTTAAAAAACATTTTAATTAAATATTTACCACCTATTGAAGACACTTTTAATTGTAATGCATTTGCAATTGCAATCTTTAAATTTGAGAAAGACTTAAAAGATCATTCCAGAATAGAAGACAGAATCTTATATCCAAGAGTAAATCAGTTTTATAATCAATCAACAACAGACCATGTTGAATAACAATATTAACATACTGTTGTTTTTTAAATCTGACATTATCCTAAAAGGATTGAACAGTATCGTTAACAATTTAGGAATTGAACCGATTTTAATTAGAAACACCGAGGACTTTTTTGACTATCCCCATTTATTGGGAGATATTTTAATTATACTACCACAAAGTTTATATGATGAAAATATAAGTATTATTGAAAAACATTTTTCTAATTCAGCAAATATTAAATATTTATTTCTCAATGTTAGCAGCAACAACGACAACAATATAAATATAAATGACAGTTCTTCAATTATAGAATATAAGATTAAAGCATTAATCAGTTCTTTTAACGACCATAGCCAAAGTACAGGTTTACATGAACTAACAACCAGAGAAATTGAAGTATTAAAATTAATTGCATACGGCTATACAATAAAAGAAATTGCAAATAAATTAATAATTAGTAGTCATACTGCAATTTCTCACAGAAAAAACATCTCTGAAAAGACTGGAATTAAAACAATTTCCGGACTAACAATGTATGCAGTAATTAAACAAATTATAGCCATACAAGATATAAATACAGATAATCTTAAATAGAAAAATCCCAATTTTATGGGATTGTACACAGGGTTTTAGGAGTGTAATTTTGTATCGTATTAATAAAAAAAATTAAAACGATGAAAAAAATACTCTTTCTAAGCCTGTTTTTAAGTGCTTTAACAATTCATGCACAAGACCGTTTATTTACATATACATATCAAACTAATGTGCTAAATAAAGGACAAAAAGAATTAGAAGTATGGACAACAATGAAAAATGTTAGAGAAAACTTTTACCGTGCTTTTAATCATAAATTTGAATTTGAAGTTGGGCTTGGTTCAAAATTACAGACAGCATTTTATTTGAATTATGGATATTTATCAAGTATAAAAACCGACAATAATAATGAGTATTTAAATTCTGAAAACAGTTATAGCTTTGCTAATGAATGGAAATTAAAATTAACAGATCCTGTTGTTAATCCAATTGGTTCTGCATTATATTTAGAATATACACTTGGAACAGAAGAAACTGCTTTTGAAGGTAAAATTTTAATTGATAAACAAATCGGAAAAACCACTCAAGCCTTTAATATTGTTGGTGAATATGCAATTGTTAATGATTTTATAACAAATGATAGCTTAATTAATATTGAAAAAGAACATGAAATTAATTTAGAATTAATTTATGGATTTGCTTATAAACTTAATAAAAATCTTTCCATTGGTTTCGAATTATTTAATAAAAACAGAATCGAAGAAAATGAAATAAAATATGCTATTTTCTCAGCCGGACCATGCCTATCTTATAACATAGAAGGATTCTGGATAAACTTAACATATATGCCTCAAATAACAAATCTAAAAACAGGCTCAAAAGAATTACTAAAAAATGAATTAATGCAAACACGATTAATTTTCTCTTATGTATTTTAAATTATTTATATCCGCAATCATTATTTGCCTTACATTATCCAATTGTACTTCTAGCTTATACACTCCTAATGAAACAGATGCACAGTTGGCAAACACCTCACTTGATACATTATTAGTTGGCAGGAAATTATATATAAATAATTGCAGTAATTGCCATAATTTATATCTCCCAACAAATTACACCAATAGTGAATGGCAGTCTATAATGAATAATATGCAACAACAAGCTAAAATTGATGAAAAACAAAAAAATATTATAACAAAGTACCTAATAATAAAGAGTAAAAAATAATTTTTTATTTTTTAACATTTGTTAAGTTGTATTCTATCATAAGAATAAGAAATAATTCAATTTTTATTTATTATTTTTGCATTAGAGTACTTAAATTTAACTTATAAATTTCCAACTTGAAAAAAAACGAAGAGAATCTATCATCAATTCCCTTTCCTATCTTTATTGATAACTTTAAGTCAACATTGCATAAGGTATATAGTGAATTAGCAAATACAGACTATTTAATTTCAAAACGCGGAATCCCACCAACTGTATTAAGTGAGATTATGAGTTTAAATCCACTATCTGTAATAATTCCGAAAGAATTTGGAGGTCGAGGTGGTCGGATAGACGAAAACCTAATAATGACTTCAGCAGCAGCTTATGAATCGCTTGCATTTTCACTTACACTTGGTATTAATTCCGCATTATTTCTGCAACCTGTATCAAAATTTGCTAATCATGAAGTAAAAAAATCTGTTTTTAATGGATTTTTACATGAAAGGAAAATGGGAGGATTAATGATTACTGAACCTGATTTTGGAAGCGATGCATTAAATATGAGAACTTTTTTCACAAAAAATGAGAATTATTTTCATTTACAGGGAACCAAACATTGGGCAGGACTAACAGGTTTTGCAGACTATTGGCTACTTTCGGCACGTGAACAAACAGAAAACGGACAATTAAAACGTGATATTGATTTTTTTATTTGTGATAGAAATAGCCCGAACCAGGAAATTATAGTTGAGGAATACTTTGATAATCTTGGCTTACATCATATCCCATATGGAAGAAATCGCATTGATGTAAAAATACCACACAATCAAAGGCTTGAACCAAAAACTACAGGAATTAATATTTTACTTGACACCCTACACAGAAGTCGACTTCAATTTCCTGCAATGGGATTAGGATTTATTCAACGAATGATGGATGAAGCGATAAATCATTGCAAACAACGTTCAATTGGTGGAAAAAGTTTGTTTAATTACGATCAGGTACAATACCGACTTGCTAAGCTACAGTCATATTTTACAATTTGTTCTTCTATGTGTGCATACAGTAGTAAAAATGCTGGTTTAGAAAATGATCTTTCTACTTGTGGAATTGAAGCCAATTCATTTAAAACAATTGCTACTGACATGATGCAGGATGCTGCTCAATCTCTGGTACAATTAGTTGGTGCAAAAGCATACCGTTATAGTCATATTGGTGGTCGAGGTATAATTGATAGCAGACCATTCCAAATTTTTGAAGGTTCGAATGATATTTTATATGCACAAATATCTGAAGGCGTTTTAAAGCAAATGAAACAAACAAGTATAACAAATTTTTATAAATTTTTCAATAATTTCAGATTCACTAAACAGGCATCAAATTACATAAAAGACCTTATAAACTTTGAAGTTAACTTACAGTTACCACAACGAAAACAAATTGAATTAGGTAAAATAATCAGTCGCATTGTAGCAGTTGAAATTGTAATTGAACTTGGTAATACTGATTTCAGGCAAGATCTTATTACTAATACAATTTCAATGTTACATACAGAAATATCTGGTTTAATGGGTAATTTTAAACAAATGGAATTTACAAATGTAATAGAAGATTACCAGCAAAATAGTTCATGGTACAAGTAAAATAAAAATAACAGCTAATACAACTACTTTGCTTCTTCTATCTTTACTCTTTGTTTTTTTATAGGCTCATTCTTGATAAGTAATAACAACTTATTAAATTTAACTCTGTTAACAGCTACATAAGTAGCATGATCTAAAACATCTATTAATCCAATATCATCTTTTTGTAATTTACCTTTTTGCATAAGTAAACCAACAACATCCATCTTAGAAATTTTTTCTTTTTTACCTGCTCCTATGTATAATGTTACCCATAAAGTTTTATCAGGTAGCAATGCTATATCAGGTAATTTTTCGGTCTCAGGAACTTCTTTAATAAATGCAGGTAATGTTTCTTTAGTACTTATTATCAGATATGTTGTTCCGGACGCATGCATTCTCGCTGTACGTCCATTTCTATGAGTAAAAATACTTTCTGTAGCAGGAATATTAAAATGGATAATACTTTCTATTTCCGGAATATCCAAACCACGTGAAGCAAGATCAGTTGTTACTAATATTCTATAGCTTCCATTTCTGAATTTGATTAGTGTTCGTTCACGTAAATTCTGATCTAAACCACCATGAAAAACATTATTTGGCAATTTTTTCTCCCAAAGCAAGCTGCTTATTTCATCAACTGTTTGCCTTTGATTACAAAAAATCAGAGTCGATTTATTTCCAACTTTACACACAAGTTTAAACAATGTATTAAGCCTTTCCTCAACAGTTGTAGGCACTACTTTTACTTTTAAATTATCTGGAGTTTCAGTCAACAAAAAGTCTAATGTTACAGGATTTTCAAACCCGATAAATTCCTGTACTTCTAATGCCTTTGTTGCAGATGTTAAAATTCGTTTTGACAAACTATTTGTTTTAGAAAATATAAAAGACATATCATCCTTAAAACCAAATTCAAGGCATTTATCATATTCATCAAGAACTAAAATTTTAATATCTGATGTATTAATTCTTCCATTTCTTATATGATCAGAAATTCGTCCGGGAGTACCAATTAACACAGCAGGTGGTTCACTCAGATTATTTTTTTCTACCTGAATATCATGCCCTCCGTAACAACAATTAACCTTAAACCCAGTAGTCATCGACTTAAACACCTGTTCAATCTGCAAAGAAAGTTCGCGAGAAGGGGATAAAATTAAAGCCTGAATACCAGTTTTTGAATTATCAAGTAGTTTAAATATTGGCAAAAGAAATCCCAACGTTTTACCTGAACCGGTTGGTGCTAACATTACAACATTTGCTTCGCTTTCGATAGCCTGCAAAGCACTTTTTTGCATTTCATTAAGAGCTGTTATTTTAAGGTTCTTAAATATTTTTTCTAATGCTGATTGAAAAGCTGTCATTAATTTAATGTAATTTATTGCATGCAAATAATTCGCATTACGCAAATGTACGCATTTAAAAAATATCTTATATTTGATTAATATGTTTTATCTTTGGTTATCAAAACTATAAACTTCATTCAAAAATGAAAAAATATTTATTAACTACATTAGCAATTGTACTATTTGGTTTCTACTCAAAGGCTATACATGTTACTGAGGAAAAAGCAAATAAAGTTGCACAGACATTTTTCAAGGCTCAGACAAAGAACAATACATGTAACATTAATGATGTATATGCTGAAAAAATTAACAATGTGACCACATTTTATGTGTTTTCATTTTTACCAAATGGTTTTGTAATTGTTTCAGCTGATGATAATGTAAAACCTATTCTTGCATATTCTGTTACCGGTTGGTTCGATAAAAACAATATTCCACCACAGGTTAAAGAATGGATAGGACAATACTCAGCATACATATATGATGTTACTACTCAGAAAAAACAAAATTCTATAAATTTTGCTTCATGGAATAATATTTTATCAGGAAACTGCAAAGAATCCAAATATATTGTAACACCCCTTTGTACAACTACATGGGATCAGGGTTGTTTTTACAATGAACTTTGTCCGGCTGATACCTTAGGTCCCTGCGACCACTCTGTAACAGGATGTGTGGCAACTGCAATGGCAATGGTAATGAAATTCTGGAATTATCCAATAAAAGGTACTGGCACTCATTCCTATACTTCATTCTGGTATGGTAATCAAACTGCAAATTTTGGTACAACAACATATAACTGGGCTTCTATGCCTGATAATGTAACTGCAATAAATCCAGCTGTTGCTACACTTATGTACCATTGCGGTGTTTCTGTTGATATGGATTACGCTTCTACTACGTCTGGATCAAATTTATATTTTTCAAAAACTGCATTACCTACATATTTTAAATATTCTAACAATATTGAGTTCGTATATAAACTTAATTATACAGATTCAAGTTGGATTGAGTTGTTAAAATCTGAGCTTAATTCAGGCAGACCAATATTATATCAGGGACGTATACCAACACTACCTGTTGGACATGCATTTGTATGTGACGGTTATGACAGTAATAATTTTTTTCATTTTATATGGGGACAAGGTGCAGGATATGAAGGTTATTACGAAATGGGAAATATGATTTACAACACTGCTAACGAAGCTGTTATTAAAATAATGCCCATTGTTTCGTGTGATGTTGCATTAAGAAATTACATTTCACCTGTATCATCAACTTTCCTAACACCTTCCAGAATAAAAGTAAAAATATCAAATTATGACAGTTTACCTCTTAACAACATACCAATTTCCTATTCTATTGATGGCAATTCTCCTGTTACTGAAATTATAAATACTCCTTTAGCTGCATTGTCTGATACGGTTTATGAGTTTATTCAACCATTTGACTTTAGTCAAAATCCAGGACATTTTTACAATGTGAAAATTTATTCATCCCTTGCTTGTGATAGTTATAATAATAATGATACTATTACTACATTAATTGAAAATGTTGCATGCACTACACCTCCTTATTCAACAGGATTTGAACCTACCGAGAATTTAAACGGATGGCTGATTAATGACATTAACAACGATGGGAATAAATGGAATTACGGTGTTGGCGGAAACATCCTACCAACTTGTGCTTATTATAATGGTGGCACATCACAAGCAAATGACTGGATTATTTCAAAATGTATGGAGCTTGAAAGTAACAAAATGTATAAGTTATCATACTACTATAAAGGAACAGCAACATACTGGCCTCAAAAGTTAAAAATATTTATCGGTAATCAGCAAAATGTTGCAAGCATGACAACTTTATTAACAAATGACTCAAACATAATTAACACAGAATATATTAAAAAAGAAATTTTCTTTACAATTCCTTTGTCAGGCAGCTACTATATCGGATGGTTCTGCAACAGTGATGCAGACATGTACAATCTTGCGATAGATGACATTAACATATCTGAACAAAGTGCAATAAATGTTGGATTAGTTTCAACATCTTTACAAAACGAAAGCTGTAACTTACAACAAGAAAACATTGAGATCTTAATAAAAAACTATTGTTCTACTATACTTAATAATATTCCTATTAGTTTTTCACTTAACGGAGGAACTCCGGTTACTGAAATCATAACAACCCCAATTCCAGTTGGTGGAACAATTAACTATACGTTCACTAACACTATCGACTTATCCGGAAACGGACTACATAATGTTAAAATATTTACTTCATTATTAAATGATACAATTTTTAATAACGATACAATTAATATAAATATCACCAACCATACAAGTATAACTCCTGTTTATACAATGGGATTTGAACCTTCTGACGATTTTAGCGGTTGGAAAATACTTAATAACAATAACGATGCATATAAATGGAATATTATTAATACAGGAGGAAGAACTCAACCTTACTGTATCCGTTATGATTACAGCTCATGGCTACCTGCAAATGACTGGTTTGTTTCATCATGTATAAGTTTGTCTGCATCTCAAATTTATAAAGTTAGTTTTTGGTATAAAGCTGAGGCTTCTCAATGGCCAGAGAAACTAAAAGTGTTTTTAGGAAGTGGTCAGGATACAAGTTCATTAAATACTTTACTACTCGATTTTCCTAACATTATAAACACAAACTACCAATATGCAGAGAGAATATTTACAGTTCCTTCAGACGGATTATACTATCTAGGCTGGGACTGCTATAGCGAAGCAGTAATGTTTAACTTATACGTTGATGATATTTTAATTGATGTTATGATAACAGATATTAAAGAATCTAATAGTTCAGAATATACTATTTTCCCGAATCCATTTAAAAATGAACTTAGAATAGAAAACTCAAGTACAACTAATGAGAAAATCAATTATGAAATTTCAGACCTTAGTGGGAAAATAATTCAACAACTAAGTTCAATTAGTAAAAAAGTAACAATCTTAACAAATTATCTCAACAAAGGAATTTATATCCTTAAAATCACCTCAAATAATGGCGTAATTGTAAAAAAAATAATTAAAGATTAAATGTTTACTATACATTAGTAAACTTATTTAAGTTGATTTCCTGAGATGAATTTACAAAAAAATAATGAGGTTAACAGAGTGGTTTTGATGGCAGTTACCATGGTGTCAAATTTTTTAAATCCACTTATGGGTGCCGCTGTAAATGTTGCTTTACCAAAAATAAGCGAAGATTTCGCATTAAATGCCGTAGCAATGAGCTGGGTAACTATGGCTTTTTTACTGGCATCGGCAGTGTTTTTAGTCCCACTTGGAAAAATTGGCGATATGTGGGGGCGAAAAAAAATGTTTTTATATGGAAACATCTTTTTTACTATTGCTACATTTATGTGTGCTTTATCATTTTCAGGTTCCTTTTTAATAATATCCAGATTATTGCAGGGAATAGGCAGCGCAATGATGTTCAGTACAAGCATGGCAATTGTTATCTCTGCATTTCCTCCACAAGAAAGAGGTAAAGTAATCGGATTAAATGTTTCTGCAGTATATGTTGGATTATCTGCTGCTCCAATAATTGGAGGTATTCTTACAGAAACATTAGGCTGGAGTAGCTTGTTTTACATAAATGCAATAGCTTCATTAATTATAACTTTTGTTATAATATTTAAAATAAAATCAGAATGGGTCGAAGCAAAAAATGAAAAGTTTGATTGGCTTGGAACACTAATCTATATGCCATCAATGACATCATTAATGTATGGGTTTTCCAAACTTCCTACAACTTCTGCAATTTTCTTCACTATTGCAGGAATAATTGGAATTATTGTATTTGTTTTTATAGAATTAAAAAATCCATTTCCGGTTTTAAACATGAAATTATTTTTTAAAAACAAAATCTTTGCAAGCTCTAATTTATCAGCATTAATAAACTATGCAGCAACATTTGCAGTAAGTTTTGTTTTAAGTTTATATTTACAATATGCAAAACATTTAACGCCAAAAGAAGCAGGTTTAATTCTAATTACCCAACCAATACTAATGGCACTTGTTGCAATATATTCGGGTAAATTATCAGATAAAATTAATCCTCGTTGGTTAGCTTCTTCAGGAATGGCATTAAGTGTATTTGGATTATTAATGCTTGTTTTTTTAGAAAAGGACACTTCCCAGACTTTTATAATTTCTGCTCTTGCAATACTTGGAGTTGGCTTTGGCTTATTTTCATCTCCAAATACAAATATGGCAATGAGTTCAGTTGAAAGAAAATT
>JACREQ010000004.1 GCA_016218155.1 Bacteroidia bacterium | reverse complement strand
TTTAGAAAATTAAGTTGTTTGAAAACTACAAGTGTACACACTATCATTGCAATAGATATGGCAAATTGGATTACTACCAATATCTTACGAAACATATTACCCGCATTGCCCTGTGTTATCTCACCTTTAAAAACGGTTACGGGGCTAAACCTCGAAAGGTAGAAGGCTGGGTAACTTCCTCCAAATATTCCTACGGCAATAATAATTGCAATTAAACTTAGCAGTATAGTTGGGTTTAATAGAATGGTTATGTCGAATGACTTACCTGCCAGTAGATTAAACTTGGGCAGTAGCAGTGCTAGAGCAATAAAACTTAATATTAATGATATAATTGTAAATAAGGTTGATTCTGATAGGAATTGGAATATTAACATGCTTCGGCGAGAACCTACAACTTTTCTGAGTCCTACTTCACGTGCTCTTTTTGATGATCGAGCAGTGGCAAGGTTCATGTAGTTCATCGCTGCAATTAGTATTAGAAACAGGGCAACAATAGAAAAAATGTAAACATAGGTAATACTTCCTGTTGGTTCTGGTTCTCCTGCATTTGTTGAGTATAAATGTATTCTTGTAATTGGTTCAAGTTTATATTCAATCTTAATATTTATCTTTTCAAATATTGGTGCCATGTACTTGGGGTACATCCCTTGTATTTTGGTTTCAAAAGCCTTAACATTAAAGTGTTCTGGGAAAAGTAAATAGGTAAATACCCCAAAGTTCCCCCAACTTCCTATCTCTTTTGGGAGGTTTTTCCTTGAGGCCAGTGCATTAAACCGAAAATGTGAATTGGTTGGGACATCCTTAATTACACCTGCTACTTCGTAAGACTTGTCCCCAGCAATAAGGCTTTTACCTATTGGATCTGTTTTGCCAAAATATTTATTTGCAATTTTCTCAGTAAGAACTATTTTATTTGGTTCAAGAAGTGCAGCCTTGGGGTTTCCTTTTATGGTTTTATAAGTGAAAATATCGAATATTGTTGAATCAACATAAAAAAAGTTTTCCTCGTAGAATTCCTTGTCATTATACTTAAAAAGTAATCTGGGGAAATTTATGAATCTTACAAAAGATTGAACCTCTGGGTAATCCTGCACAACTTGAGAACCAAAAGGTATTTGAGCAACATTCCAAGTAAATTGATCGTCGGGTTCGGTGATGTGCGATGATACTCTATAGATTCTATCAGCCTTTTCGTTGTACCTGTCATAGCTAATCTCATCTGCAACATAAATAATAAGGAACAATGCGCTTGTAATGCCAATGGTTAACCCAAGAATATTGAGGCTGCTATAGCCAAAATCCTTGTATAGATTACGAAAGGCGGTCTTAATTAAATTTTTAATCATAGTTTTATGTCTTTAAAATTTAATAATTTATAAAAATATGGAATATTGATAATAGAAAAAAGAATATCTATAAGCTTTAACAAAACATTAACGCAATGTGTAATAATTATTTATTGATATATACAATATATAATAGGAAAAAGTATGCCCTTATTTTGGGACATTTACTTTTTGCTCAAGTTCTATTTAAATTAAGAATTTTAAAGAAGTCTAATGCCTTTATCTTCAATAGATATAACTCTGAATTTGTAAAGAGATCCAATGGCTTTCTTGAATGTTTTTTTACTTACTCCAAATAAATTGTAGATGGTATCAGGATCGCTTTTATCTGTAATTGCAATGAACCCTTTGTGTTCCTTAAGAACATCAACAATTCTCATAGATATATTATCAACCTTTTGGTATCCAGGTTTTTGTAGGATAAGGTCGATTTTTTCATCCTCTCGAATTTTTTTGATATAACCTTTAATCCTATCACCTTTCTTTAAGGGTTGAAAAACCTCATTTTTATAGAGAACGCCTAAATGTTTATTGTTAATAATTGCATTGAAGCCTAAATCGGTTTCACCTGAAATAAGCAGATCAACCTCTTCGCCTGCATCATATTCTGGTGGAAGATTATCGAGGAATTTTTCAATCTTGGCGGATGCAACCAATCGCTTTGAATCGTAATCGAGGTAAACGGTCACAACATACCATTTTCCCTCCTCCATTTTTTGTTTTTGCTCACGGAAAGGAACGAATAGGTCTTTCATTAAACCCCAATCCAGAAATGCTCCCATTGAAGTAATTGCAACAGCTTTAAGGCATGCAAACTCACCAACCATAATATGTGGAGTTTCGGTGGTTGCAATAACTCTATCCTCAGAGTCGAGGTAGATAAACACTTCAAGAATATCCTCAGGTTTGGCATTTTCAGGCACGTATCTTTTGGGCAAAAGAATTTCACCATGCTCACCGCCATCGAGGTAAAGTCCAAAATCAACCTCTTTTACAACCCTCAAACTGTTTAGTTTTCCTATCTCAGCCATGCTTATCGTTCTATTTATTTTGAAGATGTAAATGTATGATAATATTTTCGTTTGATAATTCGAAAATTGCTTATCAAAAGCGAAATAGCAATTATTTAAAGGAATATTGTCCTAATTAATTTGCGATTTGAATTGTTAAATTGAAGCTGTAACTATTCGATTACTGTTTTTATTCATAACTTAGTGATTTAATATTTAAACACTTAAATATATGAATAGCCCTATCAAACAGTTAATACCTGCATTATCAATACTATTTTTTTTAGCTATTAGTACTTCAGGTGAATGTTCTA
>JACREQ010000003.1 GCA_016218155.1 Bacteroidia bacterium | reverse complement strand
GAATTATATGTGATCATAGTGCATGTATTTTTAAAGCAAATATAATATTTCCATGCACTTATGGATTAAATTGTTAATAAAAACATGTGTTATGTTAATAACTTTCAGGTCGTTATCATTTTAATGAGCAAACCCTATTTAATGGCCCGACAAATACTACAACAAAACCAATTAGTAACAGGATACACAGGTTTTCTAAACTTGAAAATAACATCATGAGATTTTTCACCTCCCATAAGAATGGTCTGTTTAATCCTGCGACCACTGCATTTGGAAACTTTTTTATAATTCCGGGTATAGACTTTTCAAATTTCCCGATATCATAAGCACTCTGCCCCGTCTGTTTTAAATCTTGCTGGGTATATGCCGCCTTATTTAAAATTGAATTAATATCTTTATATTCTCCTCCAACAATATTAAAAGAAAAACTTAATAAAATATTTCCTGTAATTATCAAAAAAAATACCAGCAACGGGAACACAACAGTTTTTATAAAAAGGCTCTTTATCTTATTGAAAAAAAATAACCAATAACCTATAAACAACGCAATAGCTAGAGGAAAAAATATATATGGTTTTATAGATATAAGAATATAAATAAAAATAAGTAATAACAAACTATAATATATAATTTTTTTGTTGTTGATAAAAATTCTATATGCACAATAAAAAATTCCAAGCGTTGCCGCATGTGTGTAAGTATCCTTTAATATGCCGGAACCCCAGAATAATACTGATGGTATAAACAAGCATGCTATAGCCAATTCCCGTTTAATTCTCGGATAGTTCTCCGAAAGCAACAAATAAAATTTCCAGGTAGGAATAAAACTTACTGCCGCTAACAATATTGTAGCAGCCCAAAAACTATTAAAACCGAATAATGTAAAAATGCAGGTAAATCTTACCGTAGAATATCCCGGAAAATCTTTACTATCCAACCAAGGTATCCCGGAATATTTTACTAACGCATTATAGTTCTCAATAGAATTGTCGCCTGTCAATATTTTAAAATAATGTATCGGCGATTTAAACAATAATTTATTATAAATAACCGTGTCATTAAAATAAGAAGAAGTATCTCCCCCTGGATAATAGATAGAATAAATCAGGCAAAAGATAACTCCTGCTAAAATTTTTATAATAATTGCTATAACAAAATAATTATACGCGGAGTTCTGCTGAATATTCTTAAATTTAAAATAAAAAGCAATGAAAATAATAATTCCTATATAAATCAGGGACACAAAAATATCTTTGAAATTAAGTATGTTCATACAATAAAAGAGATATAAAAGGATTTATATGTTTACACGGCTAAGTTCTAATATTCACAGCATTTTTTTTAAATGCCCTATATAATTTGTATGCATCCGGCGAATCAAGGATAGCAGTGAACCATGTTTTTAATTTTTCTTCGGCAACCTTAAGGTCTCTTTGATACATAAACCAAT
>JACREQ010000002.1 GCA_016218155.1 Bacteroidia bacterium | reverse complement strand
CTATTAAATCAGCAAAAGATTTTGTTGGTTCTATAAATTGAATATGAGAAGGCTTTACTGTTTTGGTATATCTTTCCAAAACCTTGTCAACCGATCTTCCACGCTCAATAATATCTCTCCTTATTACTCTTATAAGCCTATCATCAGCATCGGCATCAACAAAAACTTTGATATCGCAAATATTACGAAGTTTTGGATTTGTAAAAATCAAGATCCCCTCAACTATTACAACTTTTTTGGGCTGAACAGGAATAACTTCGGGCGAACGGGTACAAGTTAAATATGAATAAATTGGCATTGGAATGGTTTCACCTTTTTTCAATCGACTAATATGGTCTACCAGTAAATCAAATTCAACTGCATTAGGATGATCGAAATTAATTTCAAGCCTTTCCTCAATAGGCATATTACTGTTATCTCTGTAATAAGCATCTTGTGGCATAACAACAACTTCGTCTTTTGGACAACGTTCAATAATTTTTTTGACTACAGTCGTTTTTCCTGAGCCTGTACCTCCTGCTATTCCTATAATTAACATAATCTAATTTTTATCACAATATATGAAGATGTTTTAAATTCTAAAAATATTTCATTAAATTTCTTGAAATTATTATTATGTCATTAACTCATTTGTAAATAATCTAAAAATTAGGTAGTTTTGCTTAAACAAATCATAATTACATGAAAAACATTATAACATTTCTAGCTTGCACAATCATACTATTTTCTTGTAAAAAAGATAAACCGGAAACAATACTTACCATTCCAAGCAGCGCTAATGCTATAATTTCATTCTCAATTCCTGGTCAATTATCAGCAGTTATTAGTCCGGGAGCTCATACTGTTGTTGTAACTATGCCATTTGGAATAAAATTAGACAGTCTTGTGGCAGCAACATATACAATTTCCCCAAGTGCAACTATTAATATTGGCAGCACCCCTCAGGTTAGCGGAGCAACATTAAACAATTTTATTAATACAATTACCTATACAATAACTGCAGAAAACGGAACTGCTATTCAAGACTGGACTATTATTACCAACTATGAAACATATACATATTTATATGAAGATTTTCCTATTGCAAATGAGACATTTTATATGGGCATTGACAGTACTAATTTGCAGGGATATTCGCTTGGAACAACAGGCAAAGGAAATATATGGAATTTTTTAAACTTAGGAACAGAAACAACTGACACATTAGATTTTTTATCACCAAGCTCACATACGGGCGGTTCAAACTTTCCAGGTTCAACAGTAGTAATAAAAGATCATAGCACCTCATTTGATATGTTTGCAAATGTTACATCACTTAAGGCAGAGATTATGGGCATGTATGGCTCAGTTAATAATATTTTGCTCTCTGTTCCAACAACTAACCGTTTAATATATTTAAAATTCCCGTCAGAGTTTGGAGTAAGCTTTACTGATGATGGTGCATTACAAAAAGACACAACTATAACAATGCCTCCTATACCAATTCCTGTAGCTGTTTCATTGCAAGTTGATATTAATAATGAAAGTGAAATTGATGCAAACGGTATAGTTAACACTCCTATTGGTTCATTTAAATGTATTCGTGAACATAATGTACAAATCAGACATACCCAAGTACTGGTAGCTGGTTCGCCATACCTTGATCAATATGACACAACACGTACTTATAATTACTTTAACAAAGAAAAAGGTTATCCTGTAATTATTGTAGAGGTTGATAGCTGGGGAAATATTAAAAAAATTAAACATCAGAAATAATTTACTAATCAAAACTCAAACTATTATGAAAAAAACTTTGATGCTTTTTGCTTTTGCAACAATTTTAATAAGTTCATGTAAAAAAGATGATGACAATAGCAATACAACTCCACTTCCATATAGCTATACTTCATCAGATATAGGTGGTGTTGGTGACACATTCAGAATTGCCATACACAACGTATTACCTGGCGATAACGCTTACCTTTTAGGAGGTATTTCAAGCGGACAGATTTGGGATTATGATTCAATACCGTTTTCTACTAATGTAGATACTTCTATTTTATTAAACCCAAATACCAGTCCTGACTTTAACCTATTTCCAAACTCAAATTTACTTATACCTGAGGGATCACAATCATCTTTATTTTTAAATAAATCTACTCAGCAAATTGATCTTGTTGGAATTACTACAGATATGAATGGCACCCCTTTAAAAGACACTTTAGGAAATCCATGGACTGTAATTAAATTCCCAATGCAACTAGGGGCAAATTATATTGATTCAGGTTCTGTTTCAATTGATGCTCAACTTGATTTTGGAAGTGGTCCTGTACCAGCAAGAGTTAAAATGAAATATAAAATTAATAGCTCAATAGACGCAAGCGGAACTGTTAAAACCCCAACAGGAACTTATGAATGTGTGAGAAATAAAAGAATAGAATATCAGGATATTAATATTTATGCTATTGTTTTAGGACAAGAAGTTCCATCATACTCTACTAAAGATACAACATATAAATATGTTTACTGGACAAAATCTAAAAAATGGAATGTAATTGAGATTGAGACGAATAAAAATGATGTTGTAAAGAGCATCGGATATTTATTAGAGTAATTTCTTTTGCTATTTTTCAATATAAAGACCCAGATAATACTGGGTTTTTTTATCTTTATATAAAACATATTTATTCTTTATTTATATGCGTATATATACTTTTACCAATAAATATTATAACCTAAATCCTAAGTATTGCGTATAGAAAGTTTATTAGAAATTGAACCATGAAACCAAACATAAAACAATACATTCTTTTAAATTTTATTTTATTGTTTTTGTGTGTTTCCGCAGTTGGACAGTCAGAAAATGAAAGTAATATAAATCGAGAAAGAGATAGTCTTTTAAATTTAATTAAGAAATCTAAACCAGACACAAATAGGGTAAAACATTTTATTGCATTGGGAAGCCAATACTTTTATAACACCCCGGATTCCGCCTTATCATATTTTCAAAAAGCATTAGAACTTTCGTCAAAACTTAAAATCAATAAATTTATTGCTAGATGTTATAACATAACTGGTAATTTAAATAGTCAACAAGGTAATTTTGACAAAGCAATGGATTGCTACTTAAAAGCTGTTAAAATATATGAAGCATTAAATGACAGAAAAAAAGTTGCAATGTGCTATAACAATGTTGGACTTGTTCAAAGCGAACAGGGAGAATTCGGAAAGGCTATTGAATATTATTTAAAAGCTTTAAAGATTTTTGAAAAAATTAAAGACAAAAAAGGAATATCACTGATATATAATAACATTGGAATAGTATATTGGAATAAAAAAATATATAATTACGCCTTAGAATTCTATCAGAAATCATTAAAGATTGATATTGAATTAGGGAATATTAAGGGAATGGCAGATGGGTATAACAATATCGGATTATTATATAGCGAACAACTTAATGACAAGAAAGCTATTGATTTTTATTTTAAAGCCTTAAAGCTATACGAAGAATATGGCGATCTTTATGGCATTGCCGGAGTTTATCAAAACATTTCTGCATTATATGTAATTCAAAAACAATATGAAAAAGGAGTATTATTTTCTTTAAAGGGATTAAAAATCGCTGAAAATATTGGCTCTTTACCAATGCAAAAATTAGCATACGAAAACCTCTCTAAAGCTAATGATAGTTTAAGAAACTATAAGAAAGCATTTGAATATTTAAAAGAACAAAGTACATTTAAGGATAGCATTTATAATATTGAAAGCAGTAAACAAATAAAGACGCTTGATGCACGCTATCAAAATGAAAAGAAAGAAAAAGAAATTGCACTTTTAAATAAAGATAAAGAATTACAGAACATTGAAGTTAAAAGGCAAAAAATGCAGATTTATGGATTAATTTTTGGATTTGCATTAATGCTGGCTCTTGCATTTGTTTCTTATAGAAGTTTCAGGCAAAAGAAAAAAGCAAATATTGCATTAGCAGAGCAAAAGTTTATAATTGAAGAAAAAAATGCAGAACTTAATCAACAAAATGAAGAAATTTCGGCACAAAGGGATGAAATAGAAGCACAACGCGATATTGTTACTTCACAAAAAAATCATGTAGAGGAAATTCACAGTAAACTTACTGCCAGCATCAGATACGCAGAACGTATACAACATGCAGTTTTGCCAAGTGAGGAGTTATTTAAAATGCTACTGGCAAATTATTTTATTTTATATAAACCAAAGGATGTTGTTAGCGGTGACTTTTATTGGACAACAATTAAAAAAAATAAACTTTTAGTTGCAATTGCAGATTGTACAGGACATGGAGTTCCCGGAGCTTTTATGAGTATGCTGGGAATATCATTTCTTAACGAAATAACCGCTCAATCTGAATTTATATCTACTTCAAATATTCTAAATTTATTAAGAGATTATATAATAAAATCCCTACAACAACAGGGTATTAGTGGCGAACAAAAAGATGGAATGGATATCTCGTTAATTGCAATAGATCTTGAAACATATAATTTACAATTTTCTGGTGCAAATAATCCTATTTATATAGTTAAAGGGTTAAATTCAAAAGAACAAAATGCAGATTCTGACTTTGAGAATACTAATCCTAAGCTTTATGAACTTAAAGGAGATAAAATGCCTGTTGCTATTCATATAACTATGGATGATTTTTCAAATCAGGAAATGCAATTACATGAAGGCGACACTATATATCTTTTCACAGATGGATACGCAGACCAGTTTGGAGGCAATAAAGGAAAGAAATTTATGTATTCTAAATTTAAAGAATTACTTGTTTCTATTTCTGATATGCCAATGGATAATCAAAAAACAATACTTGATAACAACATATATAATTGGATGAATGATTCTGAAATTAAATATGAGCAAACTGATGATATTACAGTGTTAGGAATTAAGATATAAAAAAAGTCGGTTGATATTATAACAACCGACTCTATATAACAATAACATTAAATACTATTCTAGGCTTCCAACTGCTTTTTCAACTTCTGTAAGTATTTCACATGATTGAACAAGTGCTTTCATTGTATTATGATCAGGATACAATGGACGATCAATATCTAAATAGCTAATATGTTTTCTTATAACATCTTTTGCTACCTGAGTTCCTTTTCCAAAAATAAATTTTTCTTCATATTTTTCGCGTAAATCCAATGCCTGAGCCGCTGCCATAAATTCAATACCTAAAATACCATAAGCGTTATCTAAAATCTGAATATTTTTTATCGCAGTATTCATACCCATTGAAACAAAATCTTCCTGATCTGCTGCTGCAGGTATAGATTGAATTGATGCAGGAGCTGATAATATTCTTTGTTCAACAATTTGCATATCGGCAGTATACTGGCTTAACATCATACCCGAAAACATTCCCGCACCCTTTGTTAGGAATGGAGGTAAACCAACACTTAAAGCAGGATTGTTAAGACGGTTTAATCTTCTTTCGGATAAAACACTAACCATTGTTACGGCAGCACCAATTAAATCCATAGGCAAAGAAACAGGTGTTCCCTGAAAGTTTGCACCAGAAAGTTGAATATTCTCATCTGGGAAGAAAATTGGGTTATCACCTACTCCGTTTAATTCAATCTCAACTTGTGAACGTGCCCATGCAACAGCATCATGAGCTGCACCTATAACCTGTGGAGTAGAACGCATACTGTATGCATCCTGAACTTTTACTTTAATTCTTTTTTCTAACAAATCACCATCAGTAGCAATTCTACGGATTGCAGCAGCACTTCTCATAGCTCCTTTAAATCCGCGTATTTCGTGAATCTTATGATTATAAGGACCAAAGTTTGCCCGTAGGGCTTCCAGCGACATTGTGCAAGCTATTTCAGCTTGTTTCAGCCAGTTATTAACATCGTACAAATAAATTGCACTCATTGCAGTCATTACGTTTGAGCCATTAATAGTAGCTAAACCATCACGTGCCTGTAATCCAGGAACTGAAATTCCTGCCTTTTCTAAAGCTTCTTTTCCGGTTAAAAATTCTCCTTTATAATATGCATGTCCCTCACCCATCATTAAAAGTGCAATTTGTGACATAGGAGCTAAATCTCCACAAGCGCCAACTGAACCTTTTTTGCAAACAAAAGGAGTAACTCCTTTATTTAACATTTCAACCAAAGTTTGAGTAATTTCAAGCCTGCAACCCGAATTACCGTGCGCATGAACATTTATCCTTCCAAGCATTGCTCCACGCACATGCTCTAAGGGCATAGCCTCTCCAATACCTGCGGCATGGTTATAAACTAAGTATTTTTGAAATTCTTTAACCTGATCATCATTCAAAACAACTTCAGAGAATTCGCCAATACCTGTATTAACTCCATACATTATTTCGTGAGCATCAATTTTTCTTTCGAGCATCGCACGACATTTCTGAATTTTTTTTACAGATTCTGGATGTAATTCAACTTTTTCGCCATGACGGGCTACTTTTATTACATCTTCAATTGTAAGACCGCTTCCTTTAACTATTAGTGTCATAGATAAATGTTTTTATTTAAAAAATATTTTAATCTTAAATTAGATTTCCCGAAATAAACAAAAAAAGGCGAGATTTAGAAATGATAAAATTCATCAGATTAGATATAAAATAATTTAAAATTCAATTTTCGTCAAAATTTAGAACTACAACAAGGTTTATAGCTTATATTTGCAAAAAAATAATTTATGCAAATATCTTTTAGATTTTCAGCTTTGATTGTTGGTTTAATTCTTTTTTTTAACACAACAGCTCAAATACCAACCGGATACTACAATTCTGCTGCAGGATTAACAGGAGCCCCCTTAAAAACAGCATTATACAATATTATTAAAGGACATACAGTTCAATCTTATCCATTATGGTCATGGTATGATAATACAGATTTACAAACTAATGGGAAAATATGGGATATTTATTCTGACAATTGTAATTTTACCTTTTCAACTGATCAATGCGGAAGTTATTCTAATATTTGCGACTGCTATAACAACGAACACTCATTTCCAAAAAGTTGGTTTAATGATGTTTCTCCTATGAATTCAGACATTTTTCATATTTATCCCACAGATGGCAAAGTAAACGGAATGCGTTCAAATTATCCATTTGGTGAAACTTCAACAGGAACTGTTTATGGCAACGGAAAATTAGGCAATTCTACTTTTGTAGGTTATACTAACATTGTTTTCGAGCCTGCCGATCAATATAAAGGTGATTTAGCTAGAACTTATTTTTACATGGTTACCAGATATGAAAATGTTGTTGCCAGTTGGGAGAATTATGACACTAATGGAGATGCAATGCTTAACGGGACGTCATTTCCTTGTTTTGAGCCATGGGCTTTATCTTTACTTCTTAAATGGAATACTCAGGATCCGGTTAGTCAAAAAGAAATCGACAGAAATAATAAAATTTATTCATTAGTTCAGCATAATCGTAATCCTTTTATAGATCATCCTGAATGGGTAACCTCTATATGGGGACCAGCTGCAGGAATTAACGACATGGAAAATACTACTTCAGTTTCAATCTTCCCAAACCCAGCAATTTCTTCAATACATATTTCTTTAAATGCAAAAATTAATAAACCTTATGAATTAAGTTTATTTAAATCTGACGGTACAAATATTTTTACAAAACAAGAACTTAGCAAAGAAGAAGAAATTGATTTTTCAGGACTACCTGATGGAGTTTACTTTGTTAAGATAAAATCTGACAGTTTCTCAAAAATAGAAAAAGTTGTAATCATAAAATAATCTTTCTATTTCAGTTTTACTTTATTGCTAAAATTAAATTTCTAACTTTATCCCGTTAACTATTTAATATGGATAATTTATCGTTAAATTTAGTTACCGGCACTACTGAGATTCTTTTCGGAAATTATTCTGAAAAATTAAATCTGGCTACTAAAAACAGACGAATAATTATTATTTGCGATCAAAATGTAAATAAACTTTATCCGTATATTTCACAAAATTACCCGGTTATTAACTTTCTGTCTTTAGAATCAGAAAAAACTTTAGTTAAAGTTGAACAGATTTATAATAAACTAATTGAACTAAAGGCTGACAGATCTACATTAATAGTTGCAATTGGTGGAGGAATAGTTTGTGACATAACAGGATTTATTGCCTCAACTTTTTATCGGGGATTACCTTTTATATTAATTCCAACATCGCTCTTAGCTATGGTGGATGCCTCAATTGGAGGTAAAAATGGGGTTAACTTTAATAACCACAAAAACATTATTGGTACGATACGTCAACCAGAATCAATTATTATTGATACAACCTTTTTAAGCACCCTTCCACGTGAAGAATTTAAAAATGGGATATCTGAAATAATAAAACATTCAATAATTTCAGGAGAACAATTTTATAATTCTTTACTTAATAATACTGAATTAAGATCCGGTGTAGTAAACTATAACATTATAAAATCTGCAATTCAAACGAAAACCGAAATTGTTTCGCTTGATCCTTTCGAAAACGGAATCAGAAGAATTCTAAATTTCGGACATACTATTGGACATATTATTGAACTAAAAGAAGGAATAAGCCACGGCAAGGCTATCGCTATAGGGATGATGATGACAACTAAACTTTCCGTATATTTTAACTATTGCAACAACTCTATTGTTGAAAATCTTTTTAATTTGTTATCATTTTATGAGCTTCCTGTAAAAACCACTTTAAACATTAAAGATATTATTGAATTTATGGAATTTGATAAAAAGAAAACCAATGATTCACTACACTTTGTTTTTGTTTCAGATATTGGAAAATTAACGTATAATAAAATCTCTATTGAAAATTTAAAGAAGGGTCTTTTATCCGTTTTCGATTAATTATGAAAATTATTATTCATCCATCTAAAATTGATGGAAAGCTTAGCGCTCCTACATCAAAAAGTGTAGCACAACGTGCTATAGCAATTGCTTCCATTACAAAGGGAGCAAGTTTTATTAAGAATATAACATGGTCTGATGATGTAATTGCCGCACTTTCAATTGCAGAAAGTCTTGGTTCGCAAATAAAAGTAACACAAGACTCGCTAAAAGTAGAAGGCGGAAATGACATAGAATCTGATACCCTTAATTGCAACGAATCCGGGTTATGTATGCGTATGTTTGCACCAATTGCTGCATTATTTGAAAAACAATTAACGTTAATTGCTTCTGGTAGTTTATTGTTAAGACCTGCAGGCATGATCGAAGAAGCACTTAATAAATTAGGGGTCTCATGCACCACAAATAATGGAAAACCACCTATAAAAATAACAGGTCCGATTAAAACAGGAAACATTAACATAGATGCATCAATAAGTTCGCAATTAATTACAGGTTTATTAATTTCATTACCAACTATAAACAATGACAGTTTCTTAGAAGTTGATAATTTAGTAAGCAAACAATATGTAGATGTAACACTATCTGTAATGAATTCTTTTGGTGTTTCAATAAAAAATAATAACTACAAGCAATTTGTTATTAAGGGCAACCAAACATATAAACCAGCAGAGATAAATATTGAAGGGGATTGGAGCAGTAGTAGTTTTTTACTTGTAGCTGCTGCAATTTCTGGAAAAATAACAATAACAAATCTTTCATTAAACAGTTTTCAACCTGATAAAAACATTATTGATGTACTAGAACAGACAGGAGCAAAAATTAAATTCAATAACAATACTTTTACTTGCAAACACAGCCAGTTAAAAGCATTTAACTTTGACGCAACTGATTGCCCTGATCTTTTTCCACCATTAGTTGCTTTGGCATCAAACTGCAATGGTAAAAGTACTATTACCGGAATTAATCGTTTAATTCACAAAGAAAGTAATCGTCTCGAAGTTCTTATTCGTGAGTTTTCTAAAATGGGAGTAAAAATTAGCCAAAAGAACAACTCACTTGAAATAGAACGAGGAAAATTAATTTCTACAGAAATAAATCCCGAAAATGATCATAGAATAGCAATGGCAGCAGCTATTGCATATCTTGGAAGTAATGAAATTATAACAATAAATCAGGCAGAATGCGTAAGAAAATCTTATCCTGGATTTTGGGAAGAAATTAAATGTATGGGCATTAAAGCAGAAGTAGTAAATGGCTAATAATAAATGGTGGTTTGAAGAAGAAGGTGGATTAAAACTTATTAAGTTTTCACATTTCGAACAATATTCTAATTTTGTTTATTTCATAACAACACGTCATACAGGAAAAAGTACAGGTCAGTTAGCTTCATTTAACCTGGGATTTCAAGAATATGATAGTACTGAAAATGTAATTGCAAACCGAAAATCGCTTGCAAATTATCACAACATACCATTTGATTCATTTATTTTTTTACGACAAACCCATAGTAACAATATAAAGATTGTTGATGATTCTGATAAAGCAAAAGGTCTTCTTTCAAAAACAGATGCTATACAAGATACAGATGGATATATTTTAACAAAGCCGGATATTTGTCCTATTGTTATGACTGCAGATTGTGTTCCTGTCATTTTATTGGATCCGATAAAAAATATTGCCGGTGTATTTCATGCAGGATGGCGAGGAACACTTAAACTAATTGCCCAAAAAGGATTAAAAATAATGCAAAACATTTATGGAACTAATCCTGCTGATGTTCTTGTATCAATAGGTCCTTCAATTGGTCCATGTTGTTATGAAGTAGGTAACGAAGTTATTGACGAAGTTAAAAAGATCTTCCCATACAACTTTGATGAACTTATTATAAAAAAAGATAACAAAAAAACACATTTAGATTTATGGACTGCAAATAAAATTCAGCTTAAACATGTAGGTATTATTGAAAGTAACATCATTATTTGTAATTCATGTACCTATCACAATCCAGAAACTTTTTTCTCGTACAGGTTTTCAAAAGGCGTTACGGGCAGAATGGGAACAGGAATTTATTTAAGAAGTAATTCTGCTATTTAACCAGTCTCTTGCTGATTTTAGATCTTTAAAAACCTCACAAATCCAACCTATTTCTGAAATTTCTTTTTTGTATATTTCTAATGATTCTATAAACACGCTATCATTACTAACTATAGCAACCAACATTGATTTATTCCAGATAGAGGCAGATTTATCAAGAATTCCAATTATCTCCATTTCCTCATCTGAAAAAACATTTTCTTTAGACTCAGTAAAATCCCAAAGCTGATATTTCATTTTCTCAAATTTATCATATGAATATAAAATATTATCAATATTAATAACATCTTTCCCTGTAGAATTATCCTTAAACTCTACAAAAACGCCCCTTTTTTCCCAATTAATTTTATATCCCATATAATTGAAATAAATTAGATTATTCAAAGACTATTTATAATCTTAAATAACTAATTATATGCTAAAATAAATTGTTTTTAACTTAAAACCAAATTATTAAATAAAAAAAGCTGTGATCACTCACAGCTTTTGAAATATAGTGCAATATGTTAATTTATCTTGTGAACTCTTTTCGTAATTATTTTTGAACCATCATCAATTGTCAACAAATACACTCCTGCTTTATAACCTTCCATATTTATTATTGCATTATTAGTTCCGGCAGAAATTTCTTTAGAAATTATTTTTTCTCCTATTAAATTATAAATGCTTGCTTTAATTTTATTTTCAGTTGCTAGCAAAAACTCAATATTTACTATCTCAGTTACAGGATTGGGGAATATTTTTATTTCATCAATTAATGTAGCCACAGTGTTTGAAATTGCTGTTATTACTGCGTTATTCCACTTCCATATTCCTCCATCTGTTGAATTGGTATTAAATCCACCGGCCCAACCGGTATTAATATCGAAGAAGCTAACTGTTGTATATTGTACAGAACCTGTATCAATATCTAAAAATGAAGAACAGTCATTAACACTGTATGAAGAACCAGGATTTGTTGTTGCTGAACTAACACTCGCACTTACATTAACCCATGTTGAAGTTGTACCGGGAATAAAATCCAATTCCGGTGATTTTACAAAGAAACCTGTTGGATTAAAAGTTGTCCATGTTGTTCCACCGTCAATAGTTTTTTTCATGCCAATATATGTATAAGGTGAGGCATTCTGTGTTCCTGTAACAAATCCCACATTAGCATCTTTAAATACAGGTTTAACAATTGCAGATGTGCCCAAACCAGTAGCCGAAACAGTCCATGTTAAACCTTTATTACTCGATTTATAAACTCTTCCACTCGATGTTCCAAACCAAATTGTATTTCCAAATGCATCATATAAATTGGTAATACCAGCTTCTCCGGATAAACAATTTGGAAGGCTTGCAATAGAAACCTGCGTCCATGTAGTACCTCCATTGGCTGTAGTATATATTACAAAATCATTACCTGCAGGATCGCCAACACAAACTCCATCATTAGTATTAAAAAAATGTACAAAATCTAACCAACTTGTTGAAAAACCTGGTGAGTTTGCAGTCGACCATGTATTTCCTGCATCAACAGTTTTTACGATAACACCACCTGTTGACCCTGTTGGAAACATTGCAGCATAGCAGATACTATCATCAAAAGCAAAAATATTTGCAACACCATAGTTTGTTGCATTTGTAAAATTTATCACTCCGGGAGTCCATGTAATTCCTCCATTTACAGTACGTGTAAATTCTCTTACAGTAGTTGTTCCACCCGATCCGTCAAATGCTTTTGCCCAAACAGTATAAGGATTTACAATAAACACCTGATCAATTCCACGTGAAGCAGTTGCAAAACCCGTATTTTGTTTAATCCATGCTGAAGGCGTACCTCCAACATTAATATAAGAACTTCTTATTTTTGTATCAGAACCAGTGCCATTTGTTACAGTCAATGACACCTGATAAATTCCGGGTGTATTATATGTAATTGTTGGAAATTGCACATTTGATGTTGATGGAGTGCCACCATCAAAAGTCCAGTTCCATGAAGTTGGGTTATTTGTAGAATTATCAGTAAAGTTTACAATCCCCGCAACCGGTGGTGTTACATTATCAGCTACAAAATCTGCTAATGGTGCACTTGATGGAGGTTTTATTCTAATTACCGCAGAATTGTCTTCATTAAAAGTATCACCAATCGGATTTAAACTTCCTATTGCAAAGTAACCATTTGCCATACCTCCCCATCCCCAATTAAAATGAAACTGGTTTGAGGTATTATAACCATCACAAACAAAAGCGTGTCCTCCTTGAGGTCCAGTGCCAGAGTAGTAGATAGGATGAGAAGCATCTAATTCGCCTTTGAGCATATTAATCCAATTTGCTGAAGTAAAATTTGCAAGAAATTTTATCTCTGCACTAGGTGAATAATTAAAATAACTTATTAATGCATTAGGCACATCAAAAGAATATGCTCCGGATGCACTTGGGCTATAATCCATATCAACAGAAACTCCTGCATGATACATAAGAGTTGCTACCGCTGTTTTTTGGGTTGCTGTTGAACCGCCAGAATAACTGTTTAGCATATTTGCCCATTGATATGTTGTTGCTCCAAAGTTAGCAGTTAAAGCACCATAGGTAGCATGTGTATAAGTATGTGTTCCAACTCCGGTAGTTGGATAATTCCAATATTTCATTATCTGAGCCATTGCAGTTGCAACACACCCGGTAACAGAACCTGAAGGACATAGATTATTATAAGGTGATGACTGATCCCAAGTTGTTGCACATAATGGATTAACAGCCTGTGTTGACTTATTAAATTGGTTATTTAATATTTTATTCCATTCCTTAACGGTTTCCTTATTGCTTAAATTATTATTAACAATGTGCCTAATATGATTATTATAATTCTCTAGCCAACCTGCAGCATTTAGAGGAATATTATTTTTATCAAATGTTTCTAATGTAGAATAACCTAAAATTGGTAATACAGCATCATCTGCTGCTACTATCACAAAGCCACCGGCATTAAAAACAAACACATAAAAAGTTGTAATCTGTTCCGACTTATAGACAACCACATCACTTACAGTAAAATCAGTTGTCTTTTCTGCATAATGTTTGTAAACATTTACAGCAACAGTTTGTGCAGACTGAAATGAAACAGGAGCTGCAAAAAGTCCAATACTAATTACCAGCAATAAAAAAACAATGTAAAGCTTTTTCATAAAATTTGATTTATTGTTACAGTTAATCAAAGGTATTTAAAATTTTAATTAAAAGTCAGACCATTTGTAAAAGCATTTGGTTGCACAAAGAAACCTTTATGCAGAACATTAAATTAGTAAACACAGGAAAGAAGAGGCAAGAAGATTAACTCTCTTCTATTATGTATAGTTTATTGTCTTCTACCTTATAATATAAAGGTACAATTATAACTTTTGGATATCTGTTTCTTAAACGTACAGTTTCGCTTAAAATAAAATCTATTTCACTCCCTATTTCAAACATTGGCGCATAATGCATAAAATGTTCTTCAGCCTTTTCTCTTTCCCAGCCGGCAGTGTCAACCAAACCATTTATAAATTCATTTTTTCGGGACACTAAATTTACCATTCCGCAATGATTATGAGCTATAAGTACAATATGTGCTACCTCACCTACAGCAATTGCATATGAAACTTTAAATTCGCTATACCTTAAATTTGCACCACCTGAACGAATAATAAAAGCAAAATTATCGGGCATATGTAAATGTTTTCGATTATCCATACACATTCCTACTAAAAGCTGAGCTTTTTCATAAAGAATATATGGCCTATTGAGATTATGATATTCAAAAAGAAGACCAATTGGCGTATTTCTATACTCAGGAAGAATATCTTCGTATGAATTTATTGAAATAAGATTTTTCAATTTTTTGTGTTATTAATATTAAGATGCTTTTGTTGATACAACAAAATTTTCTTTCTCTTTTTTTTCATTTTCAAATACCCTTCCCCACTTAATTAATACCCAAATCCTTTCGTGAAAATAGAAAAGAATAATTTTTGTAATTATTTCTGATAAACCTAATTTAAAAGCGCCTACCCATTTTCCCGTTACAAACCAGGATAAAACAGTTGAATCAATTGATCCTACTAATCTCCATGAGATCCCTTTTACAAAGCTGCGCCAGTGTGCTACTCTTCCATCATTAAACCTTCCCAATTTTATAATATTCCATAATCTTTCATGTAAGAAATACAGTAATATCTTCGTCATTAATTCTAACACAGCAATAGATCCTGCATGTTTTGCATTATCAAAAATTAACCATGAAAGTAAAAATGTATCTATTGAGCCAAAAACTCGCCAACTCACTCCCTTTACAATGCTTCTAAGGTTAGTATCTTTCATTTAAAAATGTAAATATGTAGCAAAGATACTATAAATATTTTAATAGTCCACCTAGGCTATAGAATATGTGACCAAAAAAGAACTTAATTTTCATTTAAATCCTTAACAATAAAGCAATATCCTCCTTCAAGAATTAAATAGCCATAATCATAGCAAAAATAATATGAGCTTCCTTTTTTGGTTGTATATATATGAGTAAAATATGTGAAATTAAATCCTTTTTGAATTAAAGTTTCTCGCGAAACTTTTGTTTTTTTATTTTCTGTAAAAGTCAAAAGTATTTTTCTGTTTTTTCTTAAAATATTATTAACGTTTCTCATAAGAGAGGTAACGTTGCTATGTGTTCTATTGTTATAAGAATTACGACAAGCATCAGAACAAAATTTTTGATCGGCACGACCATGCAATGCTTCGCTGCATTCAAGACAATTTCGTTGTGCATTCTCCATACAAAAGAAATTTATTTTTGTATAATTCTATTAAAAAAATCAAAAAATAACCTAACGCCAACAGCAGTTCCACCTAATCCACGATACGACTCTTTAGTAATCGCAAATGCAGTACCGGCAATATCCAGATGTATCCATGGATAATCTGTAAATTTCTCTAAAAATTTAGCTGCTGTAATTGCTCCGGCATATTTTCCACCTACATTTTTTAAATCGGCTATTTTTGATTCAATCATTTCAGAATAATCATCCCATAATGGAAATCTTATCAATCTTTCATATGTTTCATTACCCGACTCATCTAATTTAGAATATAACTCATCTGCATCCTTTGAAAAAGCAACAGAAGCAACTTTTCCAACGGCAGCAATTGCTGAGCCGGTTAAAGTTGCAATATCAATAACCAGCATTGGATTATATTTTTTTGCATAACATAATGCATCGGCAAGTATCATCCTACCTTCAGCATCAGCATTAAGCATTTCTACTGTAGTTTTATTCATCATTGTTATGATATCACCAGGTGCATAAGCGTTACCTGACGGACGATTATCAGTTGCAGGAACGAGTCCAACAATATGTATAGGTAACTTAGATTTTGCTGCGGCATAAATTGCACCGGAAACAGAAGCCGCACCACTCATATCGCACTTCATATAATCCATACTGTCACCTGTAGGTTTTAGACTTAAACCACCTGAATCATAAACTACACCTTTGCCAACCAAAACAATAGGACTGTCATTTATAAAACGCTTAGGCTTCCATTCCATAACAGTAAATGTGGGTGGATCAACACTACCCATGTTAACTGCTAACAAACCACCCATTTTTAATTCGGTAATTTTTTTCTTGTCAAAAACTTTAACAGAAAATCCAGCATCCTTTCCCATCTTCTCAATCTCAACAGATAATTGCTGTGCGTTTAAAAAATTAACAGGTTCATTTACTAAATCACGCGAAATATTAACAGCTTGCAAAACATGTTTCAACTGTTCCCATTTCTTTTTATTGGGTTTTGAAGTAACTATAATAATTTTTTTAAGTGTATCATCTTTCTTTTCAGTTAAATATTTATCAAACTTATAACTGCTAAGTAAAATTCCTTCTGCAAAAGCAAGCTGAAAATCTTCATTATCTAATAAATCGACTATCTGAACCTCTTTCTGATCATTCTCTTTTAAATAATTTTGCAATTTATTGCCTGATTTTCTTAAATCTTCTTTAATCAACCAATCTGTTTTTTTTGTATCAACTACCCTGAAACAATTCAAATTAGAATATGAATTTATATCAATATTTTTTTTGTCATTTTTTATTTCATCTTTTAAAAATTTTAATTCCGTTTTTAAAAGATTTAACTGTGAAATATTAGTGTCTTTTTTAATTAAGTACACAACACTTTTTTGGTTCGCAATTTCAGATGCAAAAGAAATTTCTGGTATCATATAAAATAGTTTTGGGATAAAAATAATGAAAAAAAATGTATTTATTCCTTAGACACAAAATCAAAACCTAATCCTCCTATAAACTGAACTGATGAAGTAAACACTTTTGCATAACCTAACGCTACAGGAATTTTTGCATAAGCAACTGTTGATTTAATCTCAGTATTAAAATAAAGCCTTTTTAATAAATACCATCTTTTGCCTATACCAAGATTAATTGCCGGACCACTTAAATAATAATTTGTATTTAAGAACTCCCCCTTATCTTCGAAAATATACCCCCTTATCTCGGTCTCCGGATGCGCAAAAACAGCTCCCAACCCAACTCTAAAAAAAACATCTCCAGTTAAAACTTTATCATTTATAAGTAGACTGCATTTAGAAACTTTACAATAATTTATAAAAAACATATTAAAACCATGTGATATACTAAACCTTTTTATTTCATCAGGCATATTGTCCAAATACAATTTATGATGAATTGCTTCAAGCTCTATCACTCTGTTTTTTTTAACATAACAAAAACGCCAATCCCAATATGGTGGGAGTGCAAATGGTTCGGAATAAAACTTTGCATTTGAAATTTTAATGTCGTCAAATCCAGATTGATGAATTTTTATATTTGACGGTAAGTTATATGGTATTCCGCCACAAAATTCAAATGACCATTTTGTTTGACTAAAAACAGAAGTACTAGTTATAATAAAAAATATAAATATTCTGATTTTATAATTCATATAAAATTATGACTTCATTCTTAATACTCTGTTAGCAAAAATAAAGAAAGTTATTAAGACCATTTTAAAAATATTTAAACGATGTAAAACATTGTTCTCTTTATTTTATCTTTGAATTTTGGAGAAAATATCATAATGAGCAGCGGAATACTATATAAAATTATAGCAGGCTTTTGTTTAGCAATTTTTGCTTACTGCGGAGATCATGTAAAAACATCTAATAGCAATTCCAATATTACTCACAAAAAAATTATCTGGACTGAGATTGAACAAGGGCTTTATATTTCTGAATTTAATGCACCTCTAAAATCAAAAATAAATGATTCTAAACTTAGTGTATTAAAAATAAATCCTAATTATTTCTCACTGGAACTGCTTACAGCAACAGAGCATGATAGTTTAAGAAGAACACCCGAACAATGGAGTTTAGATTTTAATCTTGTGGCTGTTGTTAATGCTGGAATGTTTAATTTATCAGATCATATTACCTGTTCGGGATATTTAAAAAATTACGACCATATAAATAGTGGGAAATTGCGTGAGAACTTCCGTGCAATGGCTATGTTTAATCCCAAATCTTCAAATTTTCCGGCAATGACAATTGTTGATATGGAAAAAGAAAACTGGTCGTTTTATATGGAAAACTACAATTCTATGTTTCAATGTATCCGAATGATCGATTGTAATCAGGAACATGTCTTATGGAAGCCTCGTAGACCAATTTCCAGTAGTATGGCAGTTCTGGCAACAGATAAGCAGGGAAATATTCTTTTTATTTTTTCGCGATCACCTTATACTGCTAATCAAATGAGTAGCATGCTATTATCTCTTCCTTTAAAAATATACAGTGCAATGTACCTTGATGGCGGTCCCGAGGCATGTATTTATGTAAAAGCCGGCGATACTCTAATTGAAAAAGTTGGCAGTTGGGTTTCACCAGGTTACGCAAACGATGATAATAATTATCAATGGGAATTACCTAATATTATTGGAGTTAAAAGAAAATAGCCTTAGGATTTAATTTTCATTCTTATATTTACATTATGGAAAATATGGGATTTAAATCGTCACCTGAAATTCAGGATAAACTTTCTGCATATGGTACAGTTAAGGTTTTTCATGAAGCTGATATTATATTAAATGAAAATGCTTATATTAATGTTATTCCTATTGTTATCAAAGGAAGTATTAAGGTTTTGCGAACTGATGAAGACGGACGTGAGATTTTACTTTACTATATAAAATCCGGCGAAAGCTGTATAATGTCTATATTTGGAGGAATTCATAATGATACCAGCAAAGTAAAAGTGGTTGCAGAGGAAGAAACAGAAATTTTATTTATTCCTATTGATAAAGTTAGTTTGCTTATAAAAGAATATCCAGAATGGGTTGATTATATTTTCCGTCTTTACCATAAACGTTTCGAGGAACTTTTAGAAGTAGTAAATGCAGTCGCTTTTAAAAAAATGGATGAAAGATTATTTAACTTGCTTCAGAAAAAATGTGAACTTGCTAAAAGTAAAACAATTTCTGTAACTCACGATCAGCTTTCAAATGAGCTGGGTACTGCCAGAGTTGTTGTTTCCAGACTACTTAAGCAAATGGAAAATGAAAATCTTGTACAATTAGGCAGAAATAAAATTACTCTTATGTAACAAAAGTAGCTGTACTCAACTTTTAATTGTTTGACCTTTGCAGTGTAAATAATTATACACTTAAAAATTCAAACATATGAAAATAAACATGGGTACTATAGACAGAGTTGCAAGAATACTTGTTGCTGTCGCAATCGGAATTGCCTATTTTTCTAATATAATTTCAGGAGCTACAGCAATTGTACTTTTAGTTTTTGCATCTATTTTTATTATTACAAGTTTAATCAGCTTTTGCCCCTTGTATCTACCTTTAGGTATATCAACCAGAAAAAAAGAAACAAAAACAAATGATTTAATATGAAATATATTATAGTAGGTGCAGTTGCCGGTGGAGCAAGCACAGCAGCCAGATTAAGAAGAAATGATGAACATGCAGAAATTATTATCTTTGAAAAGGGAGAATATATTTCATATGCAAATTGTGGTTTACCATATTACATTGGGAATGTAATAAAGAACAGAAATGCATTGTTTGTTCAGACTGCTGCTTCATTTAATAAACGATTTAATATTGATGTAAGAACTTTAACTGAAGTTGTTGCAATTAATACTACTACAAAAAACATAACTGCAAAAAACCAGACTACAGGTGAGATTTATGAAGAAAGCTATGATAAATTAGTTTTATCTCCGGGTGCAGAACCTATTCGCCCTCCACTTCCTGGAATTTCACATGAAGGAATTTTCACATTAAGAAATGTTGCAGATACTGATTACATAAAAAGTTTTGTTCAGCAAAAAGAAGTTAAAAAAGCAGTAGTAATTGGTGCAGGATTTATTGGATTGGAAATGGCTGAAAACCTTCACGAACTTGGCCTTGATGTTACTATAGTTGAAATGAGTAATCAGGTATTAGCTCCTGTAGATTTCCCTATTGCAGCAATTTTGCAACAACATATACGATCAAAAGGAGTTAAACTTAGATTAAATTCAGCAGTAAGTGGGTTTGAGAAAGAAGAAAATCAATTAAAAGTAATATTAAAAGATGGAGATATTTTAAATGCAGACGTTGTTATACTTTCAATTGGTGTAAAACCAGATACAAAACTTGCCCTGTCAGCCGGATTAAAAATAGGTGATGCAAAGGGAATCTGGGTTAATGAATTTATGCAAACATCTAATCCTGATATCTATGCTGTAGGAGATGCCATTGAATTTAATAATCCTATAACAAATAAGTCGATGATTACTTATCTTGCCGGACCAGCAAATAAGCAAGGTCGTATTTGTGCAAACAATCTTGCATTTGGTAACAATCAAAAATACTATGGATCTATAAATACTTCTATTGTAAAAGTTTTCGACATGACAGTTGCAACAGCAGGAACAGCTTCAAAACATTTAACTGTTGCAAATATTCCACATTTTGTTTCAACAATTAACAGTGGATCACATGCCGGATATTACCCCGGAGCAAAACAAATGACAATTCAGATTGCTTTTGACCCAATTGAAGGCAAATTATTTAGTGCACAAATTATCGGATTTGATGGCGTTGATAAACGTTTGGATATTATTGCCTCTGCAATAAAAAGAAACAGTTCGATTTATGAGTTAACTGAGTTTGAACATTCATACGCACCACCATTCTCATCGGCTAAAGATCCTGTTAACATGGCAGGCTTTACCGCTGAAAATATTTTACAAAATAAATCTATTGTTTTTTATTGGAATGAGTTTGATAAAATTACCGATAATGATATTCTGCTAGATGTTAGAACAAAGAATGAATACAGTGCAGGTAAAATATTAAATGCAATAAATATCCCTGTTGACGAACTGAGAAACAGGATATCAGAAATTCCAAAAAATAAAAAGGTATATATTTATTGTCTGGGGGGATTAAGAGGATATATTGCTCAAAGAATATTAATTCAGAATGGATTCACAGACACACTTAATCTTTCAGGTGGCTATCAAATATGGGACACATGTACCCGCGAACAAAATTTAACAATTAACAAAGTTAAAGAAAAAGAATTGGTCAATGAACTTCATTAAAAAATACAAGTTAGCAATTATCGGAATAATTGCAGGAGCAATAGGAGGCTACCTCTACTATTATTTTGTAGGATGTTCTAACGGAACATGTGCAATAACATCAAGACCTCTTAACAGCACATTATACGGAGCAATATTTGGAGGATTATTATTCAGCACTTTTAAAAATGAGAAAGAAAAATCAAAAAATGAAATAAAATGAATATCGAGAAAATTATTAAAGAAAATCAAGGCACAATCGTAGATGTGCGAACTCCACAAGAATTCTTTGGAGGAAATGTTACTGGTTCAATTAATATACCTTTACAGGATATTGAAATGAGATTAAATGAAATTAAAAGCCTAAAAACTCCCTTAGTACTTTGTTGTGCTTCAGGAGCAAGAAGTAATGCGGCTTATAATTTTCTTGCACAGCAAGGAATAGACTGTTGCAATGCCGGAACATGGTTAAACGTAAATTATTATCAATCTTTAGCAGTATAACAAATGATACAAGCAATTAAAAATTTATTAGGTATTGGTCCAAAAGTTGACTATGCTGAATTAGTAAAACAGGGTGCAATAATTTTAGATGTCAGAACAAAAGGTGAATTTGAAAGCGGACACATAAGAGGATCAGTTAATATTCCCGTTAATACTTTAAGTAATAACATTAAAAAGTTAAAAGATAAAAACAAGGCAATTATAACATGTTGTGCAAGTGGGTCAAGAAGCGCAATGGCTAAAAGTGTATTAAAATCAAATGGATTCTCTCAGGTTCACAATGGCGGCAGCTGGTATAGCCTTCAAAATAAAATCAAATGATTAAAAAACTTCTTTTAAGCAATTGGCATTTTATGCGAATACTCAGGTTGGGTACAGGTATTTTTTTTGCTATTAATGCAATAAAAACTCACGACTCAATTTCGGGAATAATATCAGTTTTTCTTTTATTTCAAGCCTTAACCAACACAGGATGTTGCGGAGTTAATGGATGCTCTACTATACCAAATGCTAAAAAGGATACAGATAATTCAAAAGAAATAGAATACGAAGAAATAAAATAAAGAATATGAGTTCATTTTCAGAAATAATAAATCAAGACAAGCCAACTTTGGTTGATTTTTCGGCAGAATGGTGTGGCCCATGTAAAATGATGAAACCAATTTTAGAAGAATTAAAAACTAAGATTGGTCAAAATGCAACTATAATTAAAGTAGATGTTGATAAAAGTCCGAAAGCAGCAAACGAATACAGTATAAAAGGAGTTCCTACTTTAATACTTTTTAAAAACGGAGAAATAAAATGGCGGCAAGCAGGAGTAGTTACTGCGAATAAACTGGAAGAAATAATTAATAAATACTAATTTAACATGAAACGTTTTTATATTTTTAGCTATATTTTAATTGCATTAATATTTCTTGGTTGTTCTAATGGTCAGACACAGCCAATGAAACCAGCTCTTTCGGCAATCGAGTTTTCAAATAAAATAAAGCAATTACCTAAAGCACCAATAATTGATGTAAGAACACCTGAAGAGTTTGTAAAAGGACACTTAAAAAACTCGGTAAATATTAATATGTATGGAAATGACTTTCAACAACAAATTGCAAAACTTGATAAATCAAAACCTGTTTTTGTTTACTGTTTAAGTGGATCAAGAAGTTCATTTGCTGCAAATAATATGAGAAACTCCGGATTCAAAGAAGTTTATGATCTTTCGGGTGGTATAATGACATGGAGGGCAGCAAATCTGCCTGAAACCACTGAAAATACTGTCGCTAATTCATCAGGAATGACAAAAAAACAATATGATGATCTTTTAAAATCAGAAAAGCTTGTACTAATTGATTTTTATGCAGATTGGTGTGCACCATGTAAAAAAATGAAACCCTATTTAGATGAAATATCAAAAGAAATGAAAGATAAAGTTGTTGTAATCAGAATAAATGCTGACGATAACCAATCTCTTACAAAAGAACTTAAAATTGATGCACTTCCTGTATTATACCTTTATAAAAATAAAAATCTTATCTGGACTAATAAAGGATATATAAGTAAGGAAGACGTTGTAAAACAACTAAAATAATCAATTAAAACCTAACAGATCTTTATAACCTGTTAGGTTTTATAACTAATTCGGTTTTAAAATTTAACCCTTCATCAAATAAATTGCAATTTCCATAGCTAAGGTTGATATTTGTAATTTGATATTTATACTTTTGTGTTCTTAAAGTAAATAATGAATTACCAGACTCACACTTTAAAAAACGGACTTCGTTTAATTCACCAGCAAACTGAAAGACAGGTTGCACATTGTGCAATTATTATTAATACAGGCACAAGAGACGAACTCGAAAGCGAACACGGCATTGCACATTTTCTTGAGCATATTGTTTTTAAAGGAACAGGTAAGCGTAAAGCATATCATATTATTAGCAGAATGGAAGATGTTGGGGGCGATATTGATGCTTATACAACTAAAGAAGAAACCTGCATTTATGCTTCGTTCTTAAGTAAGTATTATGATCGCACAATGGAGTTAATGAGCGACATGGTTTTTAATTCTTCATTTCCCGAGAAAGAAATTATTCGTGAAAGAGAAGTTATTTTGGATGAAATTAATTCGTATAATGACAGTCCGGCTGAACTAATTTTCGACGATTTTGAAGAACTTGTTTTTAATGGGCATTCTCTTGGAAGAAATATTCTGGGAACAAAAAAATCTTTAAAAAAATTTAAGGGTTTAAATCTTAAAGATTTTGCAAACAGGACATACAATACTGATCAAATGGTTTTTTGCTCGGTAGGTAATATAACATTTGAGAAAATAGTTAAGTATTTCGAAAAATATTTTGGTGAAATTCCTGCTAATTATAGAAACTGGAAAAGAAAACCATTTAAGAACATAATTCCCGTTGAAAAGATTATTAAAAAGAAAACTCATCAGGCACATTGCATAATTGGAACAACCGCATTTAATTTTAGAGATAAAAAGAGAGTTCCATTTCTTTTGTTAACTAATTTATTAGGAGGAACAGGACTTAACAGCAGATTGAATCTATCCCTTCGTGAAAAAAACGGTTTAGTTTATTATGTTGAATCATCATATACACCGTATTATGATACAGGTATATTTAATATATACTTTGGTTGCGACAAAGATAAACTTAACAAAGCACAGAATTTAATACACAAAGAAATCTCAAAAATTAAAAATGATTTACTGGGAATTAACCAACTTCAAAGGGCAAAACAACAAATGACAGGTCAATTGGCAATTTCACTGGAAAATTCTGAAAATTTATTATTAAGCCTTGGCAAAAGTTATTTGTTATATAATAAAGTAGACAGCCTTGAAGTTGTAACCGAAAGAATAGAGCAAATTACTTCAAAAGATATTATTGAAGTTGCTAATGAAGTTTTTGTAGATGATAACTTTTCAACACTTATTTACAAATGAACCTGAATCAAGATATTGAAAAATATATTCTGGAACACACAGAAAATGAAACAGAGGCACTTTATGAATTAAACCGAGAAACAAATATTCAGATTTATCATCCTCGAATGTTATCAGGGCATTTACAGGGCAGGGTTTTAAAAATGCTTTGTAGTATGATTAAACCTAAATTGATTCTTGAAATCGGAACTTACACAGGTTATTCTGCAATTTGTTTTGCTGAAGGATTATCTCCTGAAGGAAAAATTCATACTATTGAAATTAATGACGAATTAGAAGATTTCATAAAATCATACATTCATAAAGCAGGGTTTAATAAACAAATTATTTTACATTTTGGAAATGCTTTGGAAATTATTCCAACCCTTAATGAAACATTTGATTTAGTTTTTATAGACGGAGACAAACGTCAATACACTGAATATTACAATGCAGTTTTTGATAAAGTTACAAAAGGAGGTTACATTATTGCCGACAATGTTTTATGGAATGACAAAGTAATCGAAGACATTAAAAACATGGATGAATACACATTAGGAATTGTGCATTTTAATAAAATGGTTCATAATGATAAAAGAGTTTCGAATGTTATTTTCCCTATTCGTGATGGCATGATGGTAATGCAAAAACTTTAGTTTATTTGTTATGGAACCACAGGAATTTATAAACGTCTTTATAATTAAGCAATCTAAAAAATTATTAGATGAAAAATCTTATATAGCTTCAATTATTATTCTAACTATTGGTATTGAAATAATGGGAGGCTTCTTTGATAAAAAACCTTTAAAATCGCCCAAGCAATCAAAAGCTAGATTTAAAATTGCTATAGAAAAACTTTTCGGAGGGAAGTATGCTGCAATAAACAGAGATGATTCATTTTATGAAATGCTCCGTAATCAATTAATACATTCATTAACAATTAGCAATAAAATTATTCTTTCAACAGAAAAAGAGCATTTAATAAATGAAGGTACTAGTATTATTTTTAACCCAGTAATCTTTTTTGAAGATGTTAACAAAGCATACCTTATTTTAATAAAACTGTTTGAGCAAAAAAAAGCATTTCCAAAACGAATCTCTGACAATGTTATTGAGTTATCAAAATTTATATAAATAATATTTTACAACATCTCTTTTACAATTATTTTAGCGTTGAAAAAATATACAATTGTCAATTTTGCACACATGTTATTAAACATATTTTATTAAAGCATTTATCATTGCACATAAAAAGAGTGACTTAACTCATCTTTTCGCAACACGCTCTTTTTATTACACATACACAATATGCATCAATGGTGTTTTTATTAAATACTTGACTATTAATTGTATTTTTTATCACATATTACGAATTTTAGATATTCAAAATAATCGTTAAAATATTTGCGTTTGGAATAAAATGATTATAAATTTGATTGATCAAAGTCGGTTTTATAACATATTTGATCAAATTTGACAAATGACAATAAAAATCTTTTATAATAATCACTTTTCTATAACATTTTAAAATTAAATTTATGTCACTTTTAAAAGAAAAACTACGTACGATTTTTCCTCAACAGAAAGCAGAAATCGCCCAGATGCTTAAAGAAAACGGCGATAAAATAGTTGACAAAGTAACTCTTGCTCAGGCATACGGTGGCTTACGCGGAGTAAAAGGATTGGTTTGTGACACTTCAGAAGTTCCACCAGACAAAGGATTAATCATCAGAGGATATGAATTAAAAACTATTACAGATAAATTACCTGAAGAAATTTTATTCTTATTACTTACAGGACAAATACCAAATGCAGAAGAATTAAAAGATTTGCAAAATGAATTAAAAGCAAAATCAGAAGTTCCTGCATACGTGTGGAGTGTTATCGATGCCATGCCTGCAGATTCACATCCTATGGTTATGTTTAACACTGCAGTTCTTATTATGCAAAAAGAATCTGTTTTTGCAAAAAGATATGACGAAGGAATGAAAAAAGATGAATACTGGGATGCAACATACGAAGATGCAATGAATATTATTGCTAAACTTCCTGCTATTGCAGCTTATGTATACAGAAAAAGATTTAACAAAGGACCAAGAATTGAACAAGATAAAAATGCTGACTGGTCGGGTAATTATGTTCACATGCTTGGTTTACCAAACGAAAATGATGAATTTGCAAAATTAATGAGATTGTATTTGAATTTACATAGCGACCATGAAGGTGGAAACGTAAGTGCCTATTCATCTGCAACAATCAGCTCTGCATTATCAGATTTATATTATTCATTATCCGGCGGATTAAACGGATTAGCTGGTCCATTACATGGTTTAGCAAATCAAGAATGTTTAGGTTGGATACTTGAAACTATGGAGAAATTTAACGGTGCTCCAACTGAAGAACAATTGTACAAATTTGCTCAGGACACATTAGAATCAGGTAAAGTTGTTCCAGGATACGGTCATGCTGTATTAAGAATTACCGACCCACGTTTTGATGCTTTCTTAGCTTTTGGAAAAGCTCATATGGCTAATGATCCTGTTTTCCAGACAGTAGAAAGAGTGTTTAACACTGTGCCTAAAGTATTATCACAAGTACAGAAAATTAAAGATCCTTGGCCAAATGTTGATGCAGGTTCAGGTGCTTTGTTATATCACTTTGGATTGAAAGAATTCAGTTATTATACTGTATTATTCAGCGTTTCAAGAGCATTAGGTATTTGTGCTCAGGCAATCGTGTCAAGAGCTATGGGTTATCCTATTACACGTCCTAAATCATTGCCAACAGCTGGATACAAAAAAATAGTTTCAGCAACAGTAAATGCATAATAAATTAATTAAATAATAACAATAAATACAATATGAAAATATCAGTTATAGGAGCAGGAAACGTTGGAGCAAGTTGTGCTCTGGAAATTGCTCAAAGAGAAATTGCTACAGAAGTAATTCTTCTCGACATTAAAGAAAACTATGCAAACGGTAAAGCACTTGACATGTGGCAGACCGCACCAGTTGATGGTTTTGACTCAAAAGTTATCGGTGTAACAAATGACTATACAAAAACAGCTAACTCAGAAATCGTTATTATTACTTCAGGTTTACCACGTAAACCTGGTATGAGTCGCGATGATTTGATAGCTACAAATGCATCAATCGTAAAATCTGTTACAGACAATGTAGTTAAACATTCTCCAAATGCAATTATTATTGTTGTGTCTAACCCATTAGATGTAATGACATATTGCGCATATTTAACTGCAAAGAAAGATTCTTCAAAAGTATTTGGTATGGCAGGTATTCTTGATACTGCTCGTTACAGAATGTTTTTAACAGAAGCTCTTGGAATTTCACATAAAGAAATTCAGGCTATTTTAATGGGTGGACATGGTGATACAATGGTACCACTTCCACGTTATACAACAGTTGCCGGTATTCCAGTTACTGAGCTTATCGAAAAAGACAAATTAGATGCAATTATCGAAAGAACTAAAAAAGGTGGTGGCGAAATTGTTAATCTTTTAGGCACATCAGCATGGTATGCACCTGCTGCTGCTGCTGCTCAGATGGCTGAAGCAATTATTAAAGATCAAAAAAGAGTATTCCCGGTTTGTGCTTGGTTAACCGGACAATACGGTTTAAAAGACATTTATTTAGGAGTACCTGTTGTTCTTGGTAAAAACGGTATCGAAAGAATTATCGAATTACAATTAAATGAAGAAGAGAAAGCTTCACTTATGAGTTCTGCCAAAGCAGTAAAAGAAGTAATGGATGTTTATGATGGAATGAAACTGGAAGCATAGTTTTATAACATTACAAAAATTAAAAAGGGGAGCAAATTAATTTGCTCCCCTTTTTTTATTAAACACCACTAAAAACAATAAACAATTTTACTTGCTATTTGTTTATTATCTCATAAGTATCAAGCGCAATTACCAATTCCTCATTAGTTTCAACAACCATAGTAGTTACCTTTGAATTAGGTTTAGTAAGAACTCCTGTGCCACGCCATTTTTTATTCTTTTCGAAATCGAAATCAACTCCTAAAAATTCTAATCCGGTACAGGTTTCCTGGCGGGTATATGCATCGTTCTCGCCTATACCACCAGTAAATACAATTAAATCTACTCCACCCATTGCTGCAGCATAACTGCCAATATATTTTTTTACACGATAAGCATACATTTGCATAGCTGTTTTTGCACGTTCGTTACCGCTATCCATGGCAACAGTTATTTCGCGCATATCTGAAGAAACACCAGATACACCTAACATTCCACTATGTTTATTTATCAATGTATTCGCTGCCGAAATACCTATTTCTTCAACTTGCATAATATAAGTAAGAATACCAAGATCCATGTCGCCACAACGTGTACCCATAATTAATCCTTCAACAGGAGTAAATCCCATACTTGTATCTACCGAAATACCATTTTGAATAGCTGCAATAGAAGCACCGTTTCCTAAATGGCAAGTTATTATGCGCAAATTGTTATAGTCAAGCTTTAAAATTTCGCAAGCTTTCTTAGACACAAATCTGTGACTGGTTCCATGAAAACCGTAGCGACGAATACTATATTTTTTATACAACGAATATGGTATTGCATACATGTATGCAAAATCGGGCATAGTCTGATGAAATGCAGTATCAAAAACACCACACTGAGGAATACCAGGCAACAATTGATTAATAGCATAAATACCCTTGAGGTTTGGTGGGTTATGCAATGGAGCAAGATTAGAACACTCTTCCATTTTAGCAATTACCTCATCGGTAATAAAAACACTTGAATTAAATTTTTCGCCACCATGAACCACACGGTGTCCAACAGCTTTTATTTCATTTAAGCTCGAAATGCAGCCATGTTCTTTACTTGTAATTGTTCCCAATACATATTCAATTCCTTGTTTATGATCAAGAATTTCTCCTTCTAGTATAACTTTATCTCCATCATTTCTGTCTTGTTTAAGAAACGAACCTTTAAGTCCTATTTTCTCAACAACACCTTTTACCTGGGGCTCTTCATTTGGCAAATCAAAGAGCTGATATTTTATTGATGAACTTCCACAATTTAAAACCAATACTTTCATGATTTCTTTAATTTTTAATTAATCACTAACAAATGTTACAAATCTATAATGTGAAGTTGAGCTTTTTTGCTGGATCTGTTCCCATTCTCATCATACTGATAAAATCCTTGTCCGGTTTTCTTACCAAGATGATTAGCACGTACCAGTTTTTTTAGTATTGGATTTGCCTTGTATTTCATTTCACCAAATTCAGCATACAATATTTCCATCCATGTTGTAAGCTTGTCTAATCCTACTTTATCGGCTAATTCAAACGGACCTGAAATAAGACCAAAATAATTCTTCATTGTAAGATCAATATTCTCCTTTGAGCTAACTCCTTCCATTAACACTTCACAAGCTTCGTTAATAAAAGAAGCGAGAATTCTTATACTGATTAGACCAGGAGATTCTTCAACGTGAATCGGTGTTTTACCAATCATTTTAATAAACTTAAAAGCATCATCGTAAACATCCTGAGCCGTATGCAAACCACGTACAATTTCTACAACACGTGCATTAGGGTTTGTTGTTAGAAAATGCAGACCTAAACAACGATTCTTTATTTTTAATGTACTCGATAATTCTGTAATAACTGCTGCAGTTGAATTTGTAGCAATAATACAACGCTCATTAACAACAGCTTCTATGCTCTTAAAAACCTGTCTGCGCAGTTCATATAATTGCACAACAGATTTTGACTTGAGGCATTCTAGTACGAGATCACATCCTTCTAAATCTTCATATTTTGAGGTACCCTTTATCCTTGAAAGTATTACTTTCTTCTCACCTGTGGTCATACCCCAATGATTTATCTGGTTATCCAGTAATTCTTCCAACTGAGTAAATGAATGTTTAATCCTTTCTTCATTGAGTTCGATGAAGACTACATCCATACCGCTTTGGCTTACAATAAGAGAAACAGCTCTTCCAACCATTCCGCATCCAACAATTCCAATTTTTGAAAAAATATTTTTTGGACGATCATTTTGGCTTAACCCATATTTCTCAATGGATTCTTTCACATAATCAGACATGTGTTATTTGTTTTTAAGTTTTATTTTATATTATGCCAATTGTTATTAAATATGTTTTATACAGACCTAATTTCTGTAGAAAACAAAAGAAACGATTAATTAGGTTTATTTACATGATAATTGTCAATAAAAAAACTAACGTAAAACACTAAAATTAGATTAAGGATTATATTTTGAGCCATCAAGTATAACCTCATAATTAGTTTCAGACATTAATTGCTTAAGTGTAATTTCAGGGTGGTTTTTCATATAATTTGAAACGATTCTCCATCCTATCCAAACACCTGTTCTACCTGGTGATTCGCGAGGAAACATAGTAGTAAAAGGAGCATCATCAATGTATCTTTTAATATCCATTTCACCTGTAATAAAAAATTGTTTATTGTCAATTAAATATGACCACATTGTTTTTTCATTTGCAACACACCAGTCCCATTGACTTTTTGTATAAGCAAACTTAATTGTATCAGAAACATCAGGAAGCATTGCATCTATAAAATACTGCGTTTTTCCCTGATAAATCATTTTATGAATCAGATCATCTATCGAATCATTATACGGATATTCCGACCATGCAATTGCTCTGAAACAATCAGTTACTATAAACTCTTTTTGCATTTTATATGTTTGATAAGCAGCTAACCCTAATCGTGAATAATATAAATAATTTTTTCCAAGATATCGGTCAAGACCAATTCCTAAAATACTATCACTAGTTACTATTGACTGATTAAATCCTCCCATAAAAAAATATATTTCTGGAATATTTTTATCAGGAAAATAATTTTTATAGTATTTAAAACCATTTGTTAATCCGTTTGTAATTTCTGATTCATTATCGAAATTTTTGATACAATCATTATAAACAGTTATCATGTTGTAATCCGACACATATTTTTGAAGCAAAACCTCAAAATCTCGGCTATTGCGAGTTCCAATGTTTATTATTCTTGAACAAAACAAATTGAAAAATTCTCCAAAATTATTTTCTAACTTTGGAATAGATGAGGGTATACTATCTGGTAATATCGCAAAAAGAGCTTTATCAAATCGATTAACTTTTAGTTTAATGTTAATCCCTGACACATCTGCCTTTAATCTTGTATCATCCTGACCACAGCTATACAACATTGCAGTAGTGATAAATACAATAATTAATATTCTGACTATTGATTTACTTTTCATTGGAATTAAAATATTTTTTATATTTGTATTCTTCTATAAAACCAAAAATTTAAAATTATGAAAAAATATGCAATAGGTATTATCCTCGTTATGTTTTCTTTTGGAGTTATGGCTCAGGGAGTTACGGGAGGATTGTTTTTTAGTCCAGTTGTTAGCTGGTTAAAACCAGATTCAAAAAATATCACAAAATCAAGTTCTCGTTTTGGTTTTGGCTTTGGTGTACCAGTTGATTTCAATTTTTCTAAGAATTTTGCATTTTCTACTGGTATTTCTTATACAAATTTAGGTGGAAGTCTAAAATATGCTGATTCTATCTCTAATTTTAAAACTGTTGATACAACTTTTACTCGCTTAAATCCTAATACAGTTGTAAAATATAAAACTTCTTTTATTGAAATTCCTCTTTCTTTTAAAGGTAAAACAAATGAGATTGGTTATATCACATATTTTTTAAAAGTAGGAATCAGCCCACAATTCAGGTTTAAAGCAAAAGGTGATATTACTGTAAATGAAGGCGATAATGTAGATATTAAAGATGAAGTTCGCGCATTTAATATGGGTTATCATATTGGTGGTGGAATTGAATATTCATTAGGAGGCAGTACAAAATTACTTGTTGAAGCTGTATTTACAAATGGATTAACCAACTTTTCTAAAGTTGAAACTTTAAATAAAGGAACTTTAAAAAACGAAAAAACTATTATGAATAGCATTGCTTTAAAAGTTGGAATTCTATTTTAAACAAATATTAAAATAATTTAATCCCGACTTAACAGGTCGGGATTTTTTTTAAATTATATGAAGATTGCACTTAGTCAACTTAATTTTAAAATTGCCGATTTTGATGGCAATACAAAAAAAATTATTTCTTCAATAAACGAAGCAAAACTAAAAGGTGCTGAAATTGCTGTTTTTTCTGAGCTGGCAGTTTGTGGATACCCTCCTTTAGATATGCTCGAGAATAAAGATTTTATTGACAAATGCGAAAAAGCAATTCAACAAATTTGTGAACACTGTTACGGAATTGCAGTAATAGTTGGAACGCCTGTGATTAATACTGATGAATTTGGAAAAAAACTATATAATTCTGCAATATTTATTGAAGAAGGAAAAATTAAAAGCATACACAAAAAAAGTTTATTGCCATCATACGATGTATTTGATGAATACAGATATTTTGAACCAAACAAAGAATGGCATACAGTAAATTTTAAGAACGAAAACATTGCCATAACAATATGCGAAGATTTATGGGTAAATCAACCTATTGAAAATTCGTACACACGACAAAAGCTTTATACCTGTTCGCCTATGGATGAACTTATGAAGTTTGAACCTACCTTAATGATTAATATTGCTTCCTCTCCTTTTTCATCTAATCACGAAGGAACACGTAAAATTGTTTTAAGTGAAAATGCAAAGAAGTATAACCTTCCATTAATTTATATTAATCAGATTGGCGCTAATACCGAACTTATTTTTGACGGTGGCTCAATGGCAATAGATAATTCGGGAAAGGTTATTTGTGAACTTCCTTATTTCGAAGAATCGATAACAATAATTGAAACAGATTCAAAAGAATCCAAAGCAAACAACATACAAAACAATTCTTCAATTGATAAAATCTACAAAGCATTAATTCTTGGTATTCGCGATTATTTTAACAAAACCGGATTTAAAAAAGCTGTATTAGGATTGTCAGGAGGGATCGACTCAGCCTTAGTACTGGTTTTAGCAGAACAGGCACTCGGCAAAGAAAATGTACATGCTCTCTTAATGCCATCAAGATATTCGTCGCAACATTCTGTAAGTGATGCATTGATGCTGGCATCAAACCTTGGAATAACTTACGACCTGGTATCTATAGAATCAGCTTTTTCAAGTTTTGAAAATTCACTATTACCAGTATTTGCAGGAAAAAAGCCGGATATAACCGAAGAAAATATTCAGGCTCGGGTAAGAGGAACTTTGCTTATGGCCTACTCCAATAAATTTGGTAACATATTACTAAACACTTCAAATAAAAGTGAAGCAGCTGTTGGTTATGGAACACTTTATGGCGATATGGCAGGTGGACTTTCTGTTATTGGCGACTTATATAAAACTCAGGTTTACCAATTGGCTAATTACATAAACTGCCATGGTGAAATAATTCCACGAAATACAATTATAAAACCCCCTTCTGCAGAATTACGCCCCGATCAGAAAGACTCAGATTCATTACCCGAATATGATATCTTAGATAAAATCTTGTTTGCATACATTGAACAAAAAACACCCCTCGAAGAAATTGTTGAACAGGGCTTTGAAAAACAAATTGTAGAGAAAGTAATTAGATTAGTAAACACTAATGAATATAAGCGTTTTCAGACCCCTCCTGTTTTAAGAATTTCTTCCAAAGCATTTGGTTTTGGTAGAAGAATGCCATTGGTAGCGAAGTATTAACATAAGACCTAACATGTTTAAAAACCTGTTAGATCTATAAAAAAAGGGAGCCTTTCGGCTCCCTTCAAATTTTTATTACAAATTGTTATTTCTTTTCTGGTTTCAAATAAACCTTAACATAATTTTTCATATTAAAATATTTTGCTGCTGCAGCTTTAATTTCGTCATTTGTTACAGCTTTAACTTTATCGTTAAAATCAGCAAAAGATTTTTTAGGATCATCAAAATAATAAAGGTTTTCTAATTTTCTAATCCACCAATCGTTTTTCTTAATATCTGTTTCACGTTCGCGGATAAGAGTTTCTTTAATTTTTGCCATATCTTCATCAGTTGGACCATTCTTAACAATTCTATCCATTTCTTTAAAAATCACATCAACAAGTTTATCTTGTTTTTTAGGATCACAACCAAAAATAATATTCAAACTATATTCAGATCTTGGATATTTTTCAACCTGATCACGTACTTGTAAACCGTATGTTCCGCCTTCGTCTTCACGAACTGTTTCACGTAATTTAATGTCAAGAATACGGGTTAATATTTTTTCTCTTAAAATATTTTCTGATGACCAGTCAAAGCTACTATTCCATACTAATCCAACAAATCCTTTTTCTTCTAAACCTTTGTTAACAACATCCTCTTTAATTCCCTCTGGAAATTTAGGACTTACATCTTTCCACATCTCTTGTTGTCCCTTAGCTGGTAATCCTCCAAGGTATTTCTGTAACAAAGGAATAATTGTAGCGTTATCAAAATTTCCTACAAAGAAAAATTTAAATCCGGAAGCATCAGAAAATCTACTACGGAAAAACTCAAAAGATTTATCAAGGTTTACTTTCTCTAACTGCTCTACTGTAGGTATAACAATAGAACGTGGATCGTTTGATGTAACAACTTCAATAAGCTTTCTGTAAAATGCATATTGTGGGTTGTTAGCAAGAAACATTAACTGACTCTTCATTTTTGAAATAAATGCATCATACGATTCTTTGTCTTTTCGAGGTTCGGTAAAATACAAGTAAATTAATTGTAATGTTGTTTCTAAGTCAGCTGGAGCACATTTACCACTAAATCCTTGTTGAACATCAGAAATAACAGGACTAATTTCTAAATCCTTACCTGCAAGTTTCTTTTCCAAATCGGTTTTATTAAATTTTGCAATTCCACCTTCGTCAACAATATTTGAAGCAAACATTGCAGATAAATAGTCTTCAGTATTTGCAAGTGATGTTCCACCTAAACCATAAGCAGAAATTTTTATTTCGTTGTTTTTAAAATCAGTTGTTTTTAAAATTGCCTGAACACCATTAGCAAAAGTTACTTCGGTATAACCAAGTTCTTCATTTTTAACTGTGGATTTAATTTCTGAACCAGCTGGTATATTTGCTAACAAAGGATCAGCAGATAGTGTTTCAACATAAGGTTTAAGTTCTTTTGCCTTAACATCTTTAATAATTTGTAAAAGATTTTCAGCAGTAGGAACTTTAATATTATCTTTTTTAGGTGCAGTAACCATCATAACAAGGTTCTTGTCAGAAATCCATGTTTTTGCTAAATTGTTAATGTCTTCGATTTTAATTTCTGGTAAAAACTGTTTTGCTAATTCAAAATCTTTTTGTGCACCCGGCATTGGGTTTTCTGCAAGAAAATTATATACATAGTCCATTGCTAAATTGCCTGACTCAATTTTATCAAATTCTTTAGCCTGTTTATCATATTCGGTTAAAATTTTGGCTTTCTGGCGTTCAAACTCTGCAGTTGTAAATCCAAAACGTTTTACTCTTTCATTTTCTGAAAGCAAAATTTCAAAACCTTTGTCAATCATATTTTCTTTCATCTGAGCATATACCTGATATGCATCTTTTGAACGAGCTAAAAATTCACCATAACCGGTACCGGCATAAATAAATGGAGCATCAGGTTTCTGAACTATTTCGTCAAGACGATCATTTAGCATTCCTGTAAAAATCTCAGTCATCAAATAATTTTTATAATCACCAACGGTTTTAGTTAATTGTCTTGGGTGTTTATAGAAAAACATTAATGAACTTGATGTAGCTTCAACATCTGTTTCAATACTAATTAAAGGCTCAGTATTATCTGGAAGATCAAAATTTTCACGTTTTACAGGATTTGCAGGATTCTGAATTTTACCAAAGTGATCTTTAATTTTTTGTTCCATCTGAGCTACGTCAATATCTCCAACAACAACAACAGCCATAATATTTGGACGATACCATGTTTTATAAAAACTCTTCAATGTCTCATATTTGAATCCTTCCAAAACTTCTTTTGTTCCTATCGGGATTCTGTTTGCATATTGTGATCCTTTAAAGATTACAGGAAAAGATTTTTTTCTCATTCTGTCATCAGCACCTAATCCAAGGCGACGTTCTTCTAAAATTACTCCTCTTTCTTTGTCAATTTCTACGTCATCAAGTGAAACATTATGTGCCCAATCTTCAATAATCTGAAACCCTTTATCAACTAACTCAGGCTGATCTGTTGGTACTTTTAACATATATACAGTTTCGTCGAAACTTGTATAAGCATTTAAGTCAGCACCAAAACGAATACCCATCTTTTCGATAGTATTTACCAATTCATCTTTTGGAAAATTCTTTGTTCCGTTAAAACACATATGCTCGCAAAAATGAGCTAGACCTTGTTGGTCATCTGTTTCTAAAATAGAACCAGCATTAACGGCTAAACGAAGTTCAACACGTTTTTCGGGTTTTGCATTTTTACGGATATAATATACAAGTCCGTTGTCTAGTTTTCCAATTTTTACATTTGGATCAACTGGCATTGGCTTACCTAAATCGGTATTCGGTTGAGCCCATGCTGCCAACGAAATAATTCCGATAAATAAAGATAAAAATAACTTTTTTGTTGTTCTCATGTCGTTTGAAATTTATATTGAATTGCTGTGACGATTTTACATTACGATAAGTTACAAACCTGCAAAATATTTTTGGTAAAAAGAATGATTTTTATGAATTACTAAAAATATTATATAGTTTTTTCTATTAGATAATGATTCCTGTCTGCTGAGTTTCTGCTTACTAATTCAGCAAGAAAACCAGAAAGGAAAAGCTGAACACCAAGAATTACCGCTACCAGAGAAAGATAAAATAATGGTTGGTCGGTAACGTTTCTATATGACAAATTATTTATTGCACGATAAACTTTTTCGACCAGTAAATACACAGAAACTCCACCGCCTAAAATAAACATTATCATTCCCCATATTCCAAAAAAGTGCATCGGGCGTTTTCCAAAACGGGTAATAAATGTAACAGAAAGCAAATCTAATGGTCCTCTAATAAATCTTTCCAGGCCAAATTTTGTAGTTCCATATTTTCTTTCCTGATGCTGAACTACCTTTTCTCCAATTTTTTTGTAACCTGCCCATTTTGCCAAAACCGGAATATAACGATGCATTTCACCATAAACCTCAACGCTTTTAATTACCCGACTTTTGTAAGCCTTAAGTCCGCAATTCATATCGTGAAGCTTAATTCCGCTAATTCTTCGAACAGTCCAGTTATATAATTTACTTGGTAAATTCTTTGTCAATACAGGATCGTGTCTATTTTTCTTCCAACCCGAAACCAAATCGTAATTTTCTTCGGTAATCATTTTATATAACCCTGGAATTTCATCAGGACTATCCTGCAAATCGGCATCCATTGTAATAACAACATTTCCTTTAGCAGCTTCAAATCCACAATATAACCCTGCAGATTTACCATAATTCCTTCTGAATTTAATCCCTTTTACTTCCGGATTTTTAGAAGAAAGATTTTCTATTACCTCCCATGAATTATCATTACTGCCATCATCAACCATTATTACTTCATAGGAATATTTATTTTCTAGCATTACCTTCTTTATCCAATCAAATAATTCAGGTAAAGATTCAGCTTCATTAAATAATGGAACAACTATAGAAATGTCCATACTATTTATTTTCTTCGTTTATTTCTTTTTCTATCTCAGCCATAGCAGCATCGTAACCATTTGTTTTTTTCTTAATAAATGCAGATGTTATTAGCGAAAAAATGAAACCCCATAGCGTATAAGAAAATATTGTCATTATTGCAATTGAAAGAGGAGTCGTAAATTTTTTAGCCATTTCAAGAGACATTTCTAACTGCTCTTCCGGCAAACCCTGTTCGGCCATTTTCATTTCCATTAAATCATACATCTTCTCCATTGCACCAGTATCTATAAATTTTAGAAAAACAAACATATATACTGCAATAATTATAGATGCAAAAAGACTAATAAGTGTTCCTGAGCCAAGTGCTCTAGCATATGAAATTCGACCATTCTCAATCTTTTTCAGATATTTTGTTCCAATTATAATTGTAGAAATAATTACAGCATAATATAATAACGAGGATAATGAGCTCTCTTGAACATTAAAAAAATAAAGAATTATTGAAATAACTATAAGTGCAAACCCTCCTATTGCACCGAAATTCATATTATTTTTCCAGAATAAACCTCTTCGATTGTTCATGTTTTCAGATAATTATAATGATTTAACTACTACAAAGATATTAGTTTTTTTTCAAAATTTTTTTATATCCGTTAATTATATATAATTTTGCGCGGGGTAAGTCTTATACGACCAGCTCCCTTTTAACCCCCCCAGGTCCGGAAGGAAGCAAGGGTAGAAGGTTGTAGCGGTGCGATATAAGTAGCTTACCCTTCTTTTTTTGATAAACGAAAAGAAGGTTAAGCAAAATGCTTAAAAACATATCTCTGTTCCTGAGTAAAATCTCTCTCCGAAAATTCATATCGCTTTATTTTATCTTTTTTAAAGCACGGTAAAATGACAAAAAAAGAAATAACAGAAAATATCAGAGATTTTGCTTTAAAATTAGGTTTTACCGATTGTGGATTCTCAAAATCTGTTGAATTAACAAAGAATAAAGAAAGTTTAATTAATTCAATTAATAGTGGTTATACTGCAGAAATGGCTTATTTGCAAAACAATTTAGACAAAAGAGCAAACCCTGAATTACTAATAGAAAATGCTAAAACAATTATTTCTGTTTTATTAAGTTATTTTCCGCAACAAATTGAAAATAATTCTGATTATAAAATTTCTAAATATGCATATGGAAACGACTACCACGAAATTATGCATAATCTTTTAACAAAACTTTTTGAAAAAATAAAAGAAGAAATTCCTCAGGTAAATGGAAGAGCTTTCTGCGATTCGGGCCCAGTGTTCGAGCGCGCATGGGCAGAACGATCAGGACTAGGATGGATTGGAAAAAATAATTTATTAATAAATCCAACCATTGGGTCATTTGTTATAATTGGTGAAATAATTATTGACAAGGAACTCGAATACGATTTGCCTATTGAAGAACAATGCGGAACTTGTACATTATGTATAAATGCATGTCCCACTAATGCGCTAACTCCATATTCTTTAAATGCAACAAAGTGTATATCATATGCAACAAATAGCAGTAAAAGCGAAAATATTCCTGATTTTTTTATAGAAAAAATAAAAAACGAAATTTATGGATGCGAAATTTGTCAAACTGTATGTCCATATAATAAAGGAGTTGACAAAGCTAATAACAAATTCTTTAAACCTAATGAATATATAAATTGGAGTAACACTGACTGGGAAAATTTAACTGAAGAAAAATTCGAAATTAAATTTAAAAATACTTCAATAAACAATATAGGTTTCAAAAGGCTAAAAAGGAATATAGACTTTGTTAAGAATAAAAAGTAGACGCTGATTAACGCGGATAAACATTTATAAAAAAACGAATAAATATAAGTGAGAGAAATCAAAATGAATAACTATATTTTAGTTATTATTTTAAAAATAATCTATGAAAAATATTTTATGAAATTAGAAGTTTAATATTACACTATAAAAAAAAACACCTGCCGTTTTCACGACAGGTGTTAGAATAAACACTAATTAAAAAAAGAATCAAACTATAACAAATCTTCGTATCTTCTTTCAACTTCAGCCCAGTTTACAACCGACCAAAAAGCAGAAACATAATCGGGTCTGCGATTTTGATATTTTAAATAATAAGCATGCTCCCACACATCCAAACAAAGTACAGGAGTTCCTTTTTTATCAACAACATCCATTAATGGATTATCCTGATTAGGTGTTGATGAAACAAATAATTTTCCATTACTGTCAACCGAAAGCCATGCCCAACCACTACCAAATCTGGTTTTTGCAGCTGATTCAAATTCTTCTTTAAACTTTTCTATAGAGCCAAAGGTACTGTTTAAAGCATCGGCTAATTTACCTTTCGGAGCTCCACTGCTTTTTGGACTTAACATTTTCCAAAAGAGTGAATGATTATAATGCCCGCCACCATTATTTCTTACTGCAACAGGATATTTACTAATGTTTGAAATAATTTCTGATAATGGCAGCTTCTCAGCATCAGTTCCTTTTATTGCATTATTTAAATTTGCAATATATGCTGCATGATGTTTGGAATAATGAATTTCCATTGTAGCTTTATCAATATAAGGCTCAAGTGCATCATAACTATAACCTAATTCGGACAAAGAATACGGGTAAACTAATTTTGTTTCATTTGTTACTACTGTTTCCATTTTATTTATTGATTTTAAATTGTAAAATTGAAATGACGAAAGAATTATTATTCCATATATTGAAATTATTATTGTTTTCATATTTTCTCGAAAGTAAGATAATCTGTAGTTCCATTACCACCACTTACATCCTGAAGCCTTATGGTAACTGAGGTTTGTTCAATAATATGCCAATCATCATTGAGCTTATCTAATGGTGAACTGACTCCAAAATTTAAAATCAATTTTGGAGTACTATCATCGTTTCCAGATGACCAGGAGCCATTTGTATTATTACTATTAACCGAAGCTATAATGATTCCGGAAGAATTAAATACAAATTGGTAACCGTTAAAATAATAAGTTTCATCAGTTCCACTATCATGATATAATGTTACTTTCCAGTTGCCCTGCTGAATAATATTGCTAATATTATTGGAATTAGAAGTATTAGCAGAATTATCTTCTTTCTTACAGGAATTTAATACTAATAACACTGCTACTATTGCAAGGGTAAAAATTATTTTTTTATTTTTCATTCTTTTTGTTTTTGCAGATTTTATGACTTAACAACCTTCATTATTTAGAATACTATTATTGGATTCTGTAACATACCAATTGCTTAGTATTTTTTTATATGGTGTAACCGTTCCATAATTTAAAACTAATTTCATCATACTATATTCATTAACATTTGCAAACGAGTTAATGCCTTTTTGAGAGTTTCCAGCAGAAGAAATTAATAATCCGGAATTTTCTGAGTAGACCTTTTCCTTACAAGAATTCAATGATAATAACACTGCTACTATAGCAATGGTAAATAGTATATTTATATTTTTCATTGTTTTTAATTTTTAATCTTGAACAAAGATAATGCTTATTTAGACTAATTACAAATAGCGTTAATATTATTTAACTATTTTTTAATTATTCTGATTGTTCATTAGATCAAAAAGGTGTAATTTAGTTTATTAAAATTCTAATGATTTTATAATGCAGGAATCTGATTACTCAATTAAAATACAAGAGCTTGAAAAAATAATTTCTGATTTAAACAAAGAAAATCGGGAATTATTAAAACGTAATCTTGAACTGATTGAGCAAAATCGTAATTTAGGAGAAGGTTTAGAAAAAATTAATTCAAAAATTAACCTTGAATCAGCCGATAAAAAAAGTATCCGTTATAAAATGGTAACTGTATTTTTTGCTGATATAAAAGGATTTTCAAAATTAGCCGAAAAACAAAATGCAGAACTACTAATTGATGAACTGGATAGTTTTTATTTAATGCTTGATGAAATTATTGCATCCCATAACATTGAAAAAATAAGCTCTATTGGCGATACTTTAATGTGCGCAGGCGGCATACCAAAAAAGAACAGGACAAATCCAATAGAAATGGTTCTTGCAGCAATTAAAATTAACGATAAACTTAAAGAATTTCAAAAAGAGCTTTTTGGTGAGAATCAAATAATCTGGGAAATTTCTATGGGAATTCATACAGGACCGGTTATTGCTGCGGAACAGGGAAAAAAGAAAATAACATATGAATTAAAAGGTGAAACTGTAAATATTGCTAGTAGAATTGAATCTGCTAGTGAGCCTGGAAAAATAATTATTTCTGAAATGACTCGTGAATTAATTTCAGAATATTTTCGTTGCAGCTACATTGGTAAAATTCCTGTTAAATATGTTGGCGACATTAACCTTTATCAGGTTAAAGGATTTACACCCAAATATTCTGTTGACAAGAAAGGTTTGGTTCCAAATAAAAAATTCCAGGTTAAATTTCAGCTTATTAAATATGATGATCTGGAAGAATTCATGTTAGATAAGCTCGAACGCGAATTACCAAAATATTTGCATTACCATAATTTAAAACACACTATTGACGTAGGAATTCAAGCCGAAATACTTGGTCAGGGCGAAGGCATTTCGGATGAAGAAATGTTGTTATTAAAAACTGCTGCATTATTTCACGACTCCGGACAAACTATTCAAACCCGCGATCACGAACTTATAGGAACCAGAATCGCAGCATCTATACTTCCAAAATTTGGTTATACGAACGAACAAATTGTAGAAATTCAGCAAATAATAATGGCAACAAAGCTCCCACCACAGCCTAAAACATTATTGCAAAAAATTATTTGTGATGCCGATCTTGATTATCTTGGTAGAAGTGACTTTATTCCTGTTTCTAACACTCTATATAAAGAACTTCACGAACAAAATTTAATAGGCTCAATTAACGATTGGAATAAATTACAAATTAAATTTCTGACTCCACATCAATATTTTACAGAAACTGCTAACAAATTGCGCGAAGTAAATAAACAAACTCAGATTGAGAGACTTAAAAAAGAGATTACTGATTAGTAATTTTAAGTTTATTCAATACCATTTCAATTTTTTCTTCATTTGGTATTTCACAATTTATCCAGTTTATTTTAGTCCCCTTTTTTTCCATGCTTCTGAAGTAGGTCATTTGTCTTTTAGCAAACTGGTGAATTGCAATCTCTAATTTTGAGAAGAATTCTTTAAAATTGTATTTTCCGGTTAAATATTCGGTAATATATTTATACTCCAAACCATAATAAATAAGCTGATCTGCAGTTATTCCTCTATTTAATAATTGTTGTACTTCCTCAATTAATCCATCATTTAGCCTTTTGTTAAGGCGTTCGGTTATTCTTGTTCTTCTCAACTCTCTTTCACAGTCAATTCCAATAACCAAACTTTTTAATTCTGGATACTCTTTATTTATATTTGTATTACTCAAATAATATTCTTCAATTTCAATTGCTCTTACTGCACGTTTTACAGTATCCGAATCGCTTACATTATGAAGTTTTTTATATTTTTTGAGGATTTGGTTAAGTTCATCCAAAGTTTTATTTTCTAATTTTTCCCTTAAAGCAGTATTTATTGGAACATCTATTAACTTATACCCTTTTAAAGCTGCATCAATATATAAACCTGTTCCTCCACATAACACAGGAAAATTAGAATTTAATTTTATTTTATTAAATGCTTTTAAAAAGTCTCGCTGAAACTCAAAAACATTGTACTGATAACCAGTTTCTACAATATCAATAATATGATAAGGGACTTTAATACTTGCAACTTCATAATCCTTAATATCTTTGCCTGTTCCAATATCCATTCCCTTATATACCTGTCTTGAATCAGCACTTATTATTTCACCATTAATTTTACAACATAATTCGGCAGCAAAGCGGGTCTTGCCTGAAGCTGTAGGTCCAAGTATTGTTACTATATTATATAATGAAGTCATTAAGCTGTAAAAATATTATAAATTTGCATCTAAATTTATCTTATAACTAACTTATTTAATCAATTTAATCAAAAATTTAAATTAGACTCAAATATAAATGAACTTCAAAGCAATTTTTATAAGATCTAAAAATATACTTTTTAATCCGGTTGAAGAATGGATTAAAATTGATCAGGAAAAATCTGGTACAACTAATGCAATTTTTGGTTATGCCTTACCTTACATATTAGCAATATCAATTTCTTCATTAACTATTTTATTATTTACTGGAATAAGATGGTATTCTTTAAGTTTTGTTATAATTAATACTATAAGTAATATTATAACACCATTCTCAGTAATAATTTTTTCATCAATAATAATTAATGCAATTTCAACAAAATTTGAATCTGTAAAAAACATCAACAATGCATTTAAGCTTGTAATATATTCATATACTGCAGCCTTCTTAACAAGTATTGCTGCCGGATTAATTCCAATTGCATTATTCTCAAGTTTAATTGGAATTGCTGGGATATATTCCTGTTATACATTATGGACAGGTATATGTCCAATGATGAAAACACCTGATCATAAAAAAATCAGTTTTACTATTGTTAGTTTTGTAATTATTATGGGAACCTATGGAATAACATTCTTAACTTTAAATTTAATTTCAGTTGCATTTACATTAACTAATGCAACATTTAGATTTTAATATTAATGGGCGATAAAATAATAAGCAAAAACAAAAAGGCAGGATTTCAATTCGAAATTTTTGAAAAGTTCGTTGCCGGAATTGTATTAACTGGAAGCGAGATAAAATCTATCAGGCAAGGAAAAATCAACTTTGTTGACTCCTATTGTATTTTCATTAACAACGAGCTATATATTCGTGGTTTGCACATTGCTGAGTATACACATGGAGGTTATGCTAACCATGTTCCGGTTCATGATCGCAAATTGTTATTAAACCGAACTGAACTAAACAGAATACTTAAAAAAGTTAAAGAAAAGGGCTTTACTATTATACCAACTTCTTGTTTTCTTACAGAAAAAGGAAAAGCAAAATTTGAAATTGCAATATCACGAGGTAAAAAGCTTTACGATAAAAGAGAATCACTTAAGAAGAAAGACAGTAAAAGAGAAACAGACAGAGCTGATAAAGATTAAAATATCTTACTGATCAAAGAAGAAATCATTTAATTCATATATATCTTCGATGGTGAAATTTGTTCCGAAGTCGAAAAATTTATCGATAGCAATATTCAACTCTTCAACAGAAATATAAGCGTCATTATTAACATCTACAGGTTTAAATTTTTCGGGAATATCTAAATACATTGTTTTAAATTTCTTTATTCCACCAGATTGTCTGCATAAACTAGGATAGTAATCACATAATTTATTTGATAAAACAGCATTCGGTGGAGTTGATTCGGCAAGAATTTCATCTTCTGTAAAAGTAACACCAGATAAATTCACATTTGCATTTTTTGCAGATTCTAATTCTTTATCCAAGTAATTAGCAAAACCATCATTATCTTTATCAATAGGACAGCCTTTTGCGGTAACCTCTATTCCGGCCGGAGTTTCGAGGCATTCGTCCCACAAGTCAACAACACCATCACCATCTTCATCCTCTGCATCTAATGAAGAAAATAACACATCACCATAATGTGCTTCAAGTGCAGTAAGTTTTGGTGGTGAAAATAAATCATAATGTAAAGTAACATAAGTTACAATAAATTTATCTCCATGTTTTTTTCCTTGCCTGCTTCCTGTTCCTGCATCGCTAACATTATCTACATTATTATTAAAATTAAAATGATAGGTTGCACCTAATCTTACCGACAATCTATTTGAATAAGTATATTCAAAACCGAAGTCAATTGGAACAGCAAAAGCTACCTGTGGATATTTTCCTAAACCATCAAGATTAAGTTCACGGAGATCTGTTTCATATTTATAATCACGCTGCAATACCACACTATTTAATTCGGTTCCCTGAGATTCCGGAATATTTCTTATTGTTCCATCTGACCAGTAATTATAAAGAACTCCATTGGCATCGTACATATCAGCCTTTGAATTAAACTCAAAAGATTCTATTCCTAGGGACAAGAAAGGCATAACAACACTTGGCTTTTTAATCAAATGTTTAAAGTTATAGCTCAAATTAATACCACCAGCAAGAACTTCTGATTGAAAGTTTATATTTTTAGAAGGAAGATGAGCATTTCCAGTAAGTTTGCCAAATGTAACCTGAAAATTTAATTTTAAAAACGAATTTAAGTTTCTGGATACTGTCCCAATCCATGCATGTCTTCCAACCAAAGGATTTGAACTATAATTATCTCTAACATCTCCAAAGAAAGTAAAAACTCCTCGGCCAAATCCAACTACAGGTTTATAAACGGGGTTTTCTGCCTTTAAAGTTGTATCTAATAATAAATATTCATATGGTCCATGTTCAGCAGGGGTTGTACTTTTTGTTGTATCAACAAGCTGAACCTGACTCAAAACGAATCGGGGTAAAAAAATTATAACGCAGATTAATAGACACTTTGCCGACATTCGGTAAACTTTGTGCTTTTTTTACGAAAATAATAAAAAAATGTTTGTTATTGATACCATTTCTGATTAGCAATCATAATTGCTTCCTGAACTGTAATTCTGCTACCATTATTATATGCAGAAACAAAAGCATCGCGTATTGGGGTGGTTTCCCAAATCTTTACTCTGTGATCACGAGCTTCTTTATATTCTGAATGCGAACCAATAATATATTTATTCAGACCATTATTAATCTCAATTGACACCTGTTCGTTTACCTGCATTCTCTTAAAGTATGATACATTTAAATTTTTTCGATATGCACCAATCTGTACTTTATAATTAACACCATTCTCGGGACTAACAACCGTTTGATTATTTACAATCTGATTATTATTCAGGTTGTTTTGATTTTGGTTGTTATTCTTTGTCTGATTATTTAAATTATTATTAGTTTGGTTATTTGTTAAATTATTCTGGTTTTGATTATTTGTATCGACGTTATTTACGTTAGTCTGATTATTAGTTTGGTTATTTTGATTATTCTGTTGATTGGTATTATTTGCCATCAAACCAGTACCAAGAAATTCTTTATTCTCTATCGATTTAATTTTTGTACCCTCATTTTCTATATATGAAAGAGTACCTGTAATGTCTGGCATGTCAGAAGTAGGCGTTCCTGAAATAAGTCTATAACTTACCTGAAACTGATTATCGGCAGGAAGAGACATCCACAAAAATTTCACAGTATTATCCTTAAAAGAAAAAATACCATCTTTACTTTCAATGTTCGTAGCAGAAAACCCAGTTGGAATTTTTTCCTGAATTTTTGCAAATTTATCTTTCGAGAGATTGGCTGTGTTTATTAGTAAATTAACTGTTATTCCATCAATATCTCTTACAATCTGACGGTAACAATATATTTCATTCGCTGGAAAATTCTGTGTTAGAGTGTTATTAAGAACCTGATTAGAATTATTCGTGTTATTATTTTGGTTATTATTTGCAAGAGCACCCTGTGATTTAACTATTATTGTTTTTGAAGAAATCGCCATTGTTTTGCGCTCATTATCATATATATAGCTAAAATCACCGCCTAATACTAAAGGACCTTCAGCAGTTGAATCAACTTTAATTTTATATGTTAATGTAAAAACGCTATCTGTTGGAAGTTTTAGCCATATAATCTTTACTTTCTGATCCTTAAAAGTAAAATCGCCATTAAATGAATTTAATGCCGTTGCTGTATATCCAATTGGAAGATCTTGCTGATATCTTGCAAAACTTGCCAAATCAGTTTTGGTAATCGTTAATTCAACTGTAAAACTATCTCCGGGAGACACTTCATTAGGCGCATTTACTGAAACTACTACGTCACCTAAAAATAAATTAACGAGCAGAAAACCAATAAAATTCAGAAGCAGAATAAGATACTTAATCATAAATTAGTTCTTTGTTCAACTAAACTGCTCAAATGTAAGCATTAAAGTTGAAATTTTACAAGATTTGTAAATAATTATCAACAATTGTTAATAAAATTTGTTCAAAACTTCTGAATTTTTTACGCAGCAAAAGCTAAAATGTTATCAACAGATGTTAATAATTTAAAAATTGGGCTTATGTACGTATTTCTTGTAAAAATTATGAATATGCTCAACTGCCTCATCAGCAGTATCTACCAGATGAAATAAATCTAAATCGGCAATCCCAATATTATGTTCTTCGTTTAAAACAGATTTTTTAACCCAATCTATTAAGCCTTGCCAATAATCTTTTCCAACAAGAACAATTGGGAAACGGGCTATTTTATCTGTCTGAATAAGAGTAATAGCTTCAAAAAGCTCGTCAAAAGTACCAAAACCACCTGGTAGCGCAACAAACCCCTGAGCATATTTCATAAACATTACTTTTCTGACAAAGAAATAATCAAAGTGAATTAATTTATCTAAGTCAATGTAAGGATTTGGATGTTGTTCGAATTCTAATACAATATTAACACCAACAGAATTGCCTCCTCCTAATTTTGCACCTTTATTTCCGGCTTCCATAATACCAGGTCCGCCACCAGTTATAACACCATAACCCATTTGGGTTAATTTGTATGCTATTTCTTCAGCTAATTTGTAATATTTATTATCAGGTTTTGTTCGTGCAGATCCAAAAATTGAAACACAGGGTCCAATTTTAGAAAGCTTTTCAAATCCCTGTACAAATTCCGACAATATTTTAAATATTTGCCAGGAATCATGTGTTTTAATTTCGTTCCAGTCTTTATTTTCAAAAGCTCTGATAATTTTTTCTTCACTTGTACTCATAGTTCAAAACATTTATTTTTTTGATACGTTAATTTTTTATGAAGGTTAAGTTCTTCTTTTATAAATCGTGCAGTAAATCCAATTTCATTTTTTGCAATCTCCTCAGGTGTTCCTACTGCAACAATTTGTCCTCCCCTTGTTCCACCTTCCGGTCCCATGTCTATTATATAATCTGCCTGTTTTATTACATCTAAATTATGTTCTATTACAATTACTGTATTTCCTTTATCTGCTAGTTTATTTAATACATTCATTAATATTCTTACATCTTCAAAATGAAGTCCTGTTGTTGGTTCATCAAGAATATATAAAGTTTTACCAGTATCCTTTTTTGTAAATTCTGAAGCAAGTTTAATTCTTTGAGCCTCACCCCCACTAAGTGTTGTGGATGGTTGTCCTAATGTTATATAACCTAAGCCTACATCATTAAGTGCTTTTAATTTATTATGAATTGCAGGAATATTTTCAAAAAATTCAACTGCTTGTTTAACACTAAGCTCAAGTATATCACTAATTGATTTACCTCTGTATCTAACTTCTAATGTTTCACGATTATATCTTTTTCCATTACAATCAGTACATAAAACATACACATCAGGCAAAAAATTCATTTCTATTGTTTTAACACCGGCACCTCCACAACCTTCACAACGACCTCCTTTAACATTAAATGAGAATCTTCCGGCATTATATCCACGAATTTTTGAGGCAGGCATCTGTTCAAACAACTTTCTTATATCAGAAAAAATCTGAGTGTATGTTACCGGGTTAGAACGTGGAGTTCTTCCTATTGGTGACTGATCTACTTCAATTACCTTATCAATATTTTCTAATCCTTTTATATTGTTATATGGTAATGGGTTCTTTAAAGCTCTGAAAAAATGTTTGGATAATATAGGTTGTAAAGTTTCTTTTATCAAACTTGATTTTCCGCTACCAGAAACCCCTGTCACACAAATTAATTTTCCTAAAGGAATTTTAATTTCAACATTTTTTAAATTGTTACCTGTTGCACCAGATAAAATAATTGAATGTCCATTTCCTTTGCGTCTTGGATTTGGAACGCAAATAAATTTTCTCATACTTAAATAGTCAGCAGTCAAACCACCCTGAGTTAATATTTCTTCAGGCGTTCCTTCAGCAACAATCTCTCCACCATTTATTCCTGCGTTAGGTCCCATATCAATAACATGATCAGCAGACATTATCATTTGCTTGTCGTGCTCAACAACTATAATGGTATTACCGGCATCCCTTAATTGTTTTAAAGACTCTATCAATCTTTCATTATCTCTTTGATGCAAACCAATACTTGGTTCGTCCAGAATGTACAGTACATTTACAAGCCTGCTACCAATTTGTGTTGCAAGTCTGATTCTCTGACTTTCGCCACCAGACAAGGAAGCAGCAGGGCGGTTAAGGTTTAAATAATCAATCCCAACATCAAGAATAAATTTTAATCTGTTGCGAATTTCTTTTAAAATATCGCGGGCAATTATTGACTGTTTCTGAGAAATTCTATCTTCTATATTGTTAAGCCATTCATATAAATCGGATAAATTCATCTGGGATAATTCAGAAATATTTTTCCCATCAATTCTGAAATAAAGAGATTCTTTTTTTAGCCTAGCGCCATTGCAATCGGGACAAACTTCATTTACTACAAAATCATCTGACCATTGTTTTGCTTTTTGCGAAGTAGATTCATGATGCTGATTCAATATATAATTTACCAGACCTTCCCAATTTATAATATAATTTGAAGATATTCCCGGATAATTACCTTGCAACCTGAAAGTCTCACCTGAACCATACAATACAACATTTAAAGCATTTTCGGGAATATCACTAATTGGAGTTTTTAAAGAAAAATCATATTTTGCAGCAATAGCTTCAAGTTGCCAGAAAATTAACGAACTTCTGTATTTACCCAAAGGAGCAAAAGCACCTCTGGCAATAGAAAGAGTTTTATCAGGAATTATCTTATTTAAATCAACTCTTGAAAAACGACCCAATCCACCACAATGAGGGCAAGCACCTTGAGGTGAGTTAAATGAGAAAGTGTGAGGTGCAGGTTCATTATATGAAATTCCACTAGTTGGACACATAAATGAGCGACTAAAATATCTGACTTTTTCAGTTTCCTTTGTTAGAATCATACATACGCCATTACCCTGCTTCATTGCCATTTGCACCGACTCGCGTAAACGTTTTTCTGATTCTTCGGAAACTTTAATTCTATCAATTACAAGTTCAATGTTATGAACTTTATAGCGATCTACTTTTAAACCAAACTTAAGTTCTTTTATTTCATCATCAATTCTTGCATACAAAAAACCTTTACGTCTTAAACGATCAAACAACTCCTGATAATGACCTTTACGCCCTTTTACCAACGGGGCTAAAATAGTAATATTTTCTCCTGTAAATTGTTCGTTAATTAGAGCATTAATCTGAACTTCGGAATATTTTACCATTTTTTCTTCGGTTACATATGAATATGCTTCAGATGCACGAGCATATAGTAATCTAAGAAAATCATAAATTTCTGTTGTAGTACCAACCGTTGATCTTGGATTTTTGCTTATTGTTTTTTGTTCAATTGCTATAACCGGACTAAGTCCTGATATTTTATCAACATCAGGTCGTTCAAGGTTTCCTAGAAAATTTCTTGCATAGGCAGAAAATGTTTCAATATACCTTCTCTGACCTTCGGCATATATTGTATCAAAAGCCAAAGAAGATTTTCCACTTCCACTTAAACCTGTAATAACAGTTAATTTGTTACGAGGAATTACAAGGCTTATATTTTTCAGATTATGAACTCTTGCTCCTGAAACTTCAATATTTTCCTGCCTTCTAACAGCAAGCTTATCAATCATCACTTTATCAGAATTTATTCAGGTTTTTTAATTGTTGAAGTATCGACAACTTCTTCGTTAAGCAATCCGGAGTCTTCCCAAATTTTATTTAAATCGCGATAGCCAGATTTTGGTAACTGTAGAATATACTTTTTGCCTTGTGTTACAGTTAGTGTATTTTGACGTAGCCAAGGGTTAAAATATTTCAACATTTTATAATTAACTTCTTTTAGCAATGCAAAATTTGCTAAATCGGTAATAGAAGTATCAATTATTAATTTATCAGTAGGTATGGGAGGATAAAGATCTTTTTTTCTATAATGGAATCCATAATTTTTAGGATTTGCCATTATTGTTTTAATTGCAATAATTCGAAAAACATAACGCGACGTTTCTTCATTAAGCATTAAATCATAATATGAAGTAACTTTTTGTTTTTTTATTTGGTTATCTACCCCTCCCATTCCGGCATTATAAGAGGCTGCAACCAATGCCCAATCTTTATAATAGACATAACAATCATTAAGATATTTACATGCAGCCTGAGTAGATTTTTCTAAATTATAGCGCTCATCAATTTCATCTGTAATTTCTAGCCCATATTTTTGTCCGGTTGATTTTATAAATTGCCAAAATCCGGTTGCTCCGGCAGGACTTACAACATTAGACAATCCACTTTCTGCAACACACAAATACTTAAAATCGTCAGGTACTCCATTCTTTTTAAGAATAGGTTCTATAATAGGAAAATATCTATATGCACGTTTAATAAAAAGAAATGCTTGAGAATGCCAATATGTATTAATTAAAAACTCACGATCTAGATTTTCATAAACATCAAAATATTCTAGAGGTACCTTCTCGCCAGCAAATGTTAAATTATCAGGAAATTCTATAGCAAAAACAGCATACTTACTATTAAATTCCTCCACATATTTTTTGTCTTCAGGAGATTCAGTTTTTTGTCCAGAAAAACTAAACAGACTTATCATTAACCATAATAAACAAAGTGCAGTAAATGTTGAGGCTAATTTAATCCAGAATTGCTTTAAGCGATTATTATCAATCTTTTTCAATTTCAACAGGTTTTGTGATACGAGTATTTACATATAAAATAAAGAGCGCAAAGATACCATAGATTAACGAAAATACACATAACCAAAATGAAATTTGTTCGTTTGTATTTAATATAAGTATTGATAAGCCAACAGAAATAATATTTATTAAAAAATACAACCTTGCAATCTTTGGTTCCGAAATTCCTCTATAACTTAGAAAATGCGTAGTATGATCTCTGCCTCCAACAAATGGAGATTTCTTTTTTAAAAGTCTATTTATAGTTACAGTAGATGTATCAATAATAGGAATTAAGAAAATCAGAAAAATAACAAATACATGAAAAACAGAAGGATGAATATTAATATTAACAGGACTATTCCAAAAATAAATTATACTAAAAGTTCCTAAAAAAGCCCCGAGCATTTGACTGCCACTATCTCCCATATACATCTTTGCAGGGTGCCAGTTAAATTTCATAAATGTTAATAATGAAGCGAATAATGCTAAGAAAATTATCAGGTCAAGTTCTCTTCCTCCAATCAAAATATTCTGACAAATAAGACCAATTATTACAGTAATAGAAATTGTAGAAGTTATTGCATCCATATTATCAAGCATATTTATTGAATTCATAATGCTTGTAATCCAAAAAATTGTAAAAAATATATTAAAATAAAAATTGGAAGATATTTCTATAAATACTCCACCTCTTATTAGTATTACAGCACATGCAACCTGAATAGCAAGTTTTAGTAAGGGTGAAGTACTAATCATATCATCAGCCAGTCCCATTAAAAATGAAATAGCTAGTACAATTCCAATATAAATATATTTGGGTTCGATAGATAAAATATTATCCTGATAAAGCAAATAAGCTATTGCAGAAATTAAAAGGGAGACAAAAAATGTAATTCCTCCAGAGACTGGTTTTGTTTGGCTACTCCATCTAATACCATTAAGGTTTGCTTTTCTTATATTGTACTTTGTTGATTTTTTAAATAAAAACTGATGTATCAAAAATGTAACAACAAGTAATACAAAAAAATAAATAGCAAGCAATATGTGATTAAATTGTAAAATCATGATTATAACTTGGAAATAATTTTAGCAACAAATCCCTTTTTCTTTTTCTTTTCAGAATCGTCATAATAATCTGTATGGTAATCTGTGTTGCCATAACCGTAACCATATCCATAACCATAGTTATATCCTCCGTATCTTGATTTTTCCAAATCAATACCATTTACTACAACAGAGAGATTTAAAATATGTTTTTCTTCTAAAAGATGGTTTAGATTATATAAGAATGCCCGCTTAGAATAATTTGCTTTAATAACATATATCGGGAAATCACATGTTTTAAAAATATCAAGAGCATCGGTAACAAGTCCAAGAGGTGGAGTATCTATTATAATCACATCATATTTTTGCTTTAATGTCTCTATCAGAACAGCAATATCGTTACTTGCTGTTAACTCGGAAGGGTTTGGAGGTATTGGTCCTGCAGTTATATAATCCAGATTAGCTATTTTAGATCTTTTTACACAATCTTCAATTGTATTTTTCTTAATAAGAATTGTGCTTAATCCTTTACTATTATCAGTATTAAAGCATAAATGAAAACGAGGCTTTCTTAAGTCTAAGTCTAGTAATATTACTTTTTTGCCCTGAATTGCAAAAATTCCTGCAAGATTTAGTGCTATAAATGTTTTTCCTTCGCCACTAATTGTTGACGAAACTGCAATTGTTTTAGATCCTTCAATGTTTTTTAGAAAATCCAGGCTTGATCGAATTGACCTGAATGATTCTGAAAAAACTGAATTTGGCTTAACGTCAACCAGAAGCTGTGAAACAGGGAGTTTAGTTTTATATAACGGCACAACGCCAACAACAGGTACTTCAGAGTAAGATCTAATATCTTCAGGTGATGTTATCTCGTTATAAAGTAAATATCTTAAAATAATAATACTTGCATTTAAAACCAATGCAACTACCATAAAAAGAATAATTATTGAGTTTCTTAACGGTGCAATTGGTGTTGAAGGAACAACAGAATTTTCTAAAATAGTATTCTGACTTATTGAACCGGCCTGAGATATTAAATATTCAGCCTTTTTTTCTAAAAGCTTATTATAAAATTCTTCATTTATGGTGTAAAGTCTTTTTATTTTTAAAAAATCAAGATCCATTGCAGAAGTATTTCCATATACTTTTATTTCATACTCTGTAAGCTTTTTTGTAAGTGTTAATCTTTTGTCGATTGCTCTGTTATAGTTTGATTTTATTAGATCAATTAAAGTTTGTTTTTGGGTTTCAATCTGCTTCTCAATTACTTTAATTTGAAAACTATTTTGAGTCTGATTGTTTAAATAAATATCTCTTTGCGAAATAAGAGTTTGCATCTGATTTAATAAACTAATTAATATACCATCGCTGTTTGAAGGTAATAATGAAATTAAATCATAAACTTTAATATTTGGAGCTTTTGCAATTTCATCTAAAACTTGTTTTAATGAAGATATTTCTACCTCTACATTATCAATTTCTTCCTCAATTCTTGACAAAAGTGTTGCATACCTATCAACACCCGACACAGCACCATCTTTATCACTTCTTACTTGATTCTTAACACCAAATTGCATTAATAATCCTTCAATACTATCAAGTTGGTGATAAATAATATCATTCTGAACTTCAATAAAATCTAATATTTTCTGTGAACTTTCTTTCTTTTTCTCTACATCGTATTTAATAAATTCCTCGGCAATGGTATTAACCATCTCACTTGTTTTTTGAGCATTGTTATCAGTAAAAGAAATCTGAATAGTATTTGCTTCTGCATTAAGTAAAGTAACTTCAAGCTGACTGCTATATTTTTTAAATACTGATTCCGTATCATTTATTGTAAAATAAAATGATTCGGATTTTACTTTTTCAGTTTGAGCATTAATTGCAGCTAAGTCACTTATATGCAGGTTTATTTCAAAGCCTCCAATATCGCTCCATGTATTAGGATTAACCTCTTTTTCTACTGATTTATCATTAATTGTGTATTTTAGCAAAGCAATCCCTTTTGAGTTAAAAGAGATATAAATCGGCACATTATATAAATTACCTTTAGCAACACGAAAATCAACGGTAAATGGGGTTGCCCTATAAAGCTCGTTTTCTAAAAATGTACCCTGAGAATAATAACTAATACCTAAAGGTAGCTTGTTAAATGTTCTTTTTAAAAATTCTTTCGACCTTACAAGTTCAATAGTTTGCATACTGTTAATTTCTTCAACAGCACTTGTAAGGTTTAAAACTTTATTTGCAGTTGTATTCTCATTTTTCAACTGAATAATAGAAGAAGATTTATAGATTGGTTGAGTGTACCTTAGATAAGCAAATGCTCCAAAACCCGCAGCAATAAAAACTAAAATAGAAAGTAAAATACTTCTTTTAAAAACCTGTACAAAAATATTAAAGTCGAACTTCTCGTTAAGTATCGGTATGTTTTTGTGCTCCATTTTTCTATTTTAAGAATAATCCGTAAATAAATAAAGCACTTGTTAACAAGCCAATATATGGAGAAATTTCTGAAATAACTCTTGATGCATATTTTGGTCTCGATTCAACATAAATTATATCGTTTGCCTGAAGAAGAAAATTTGCACTTTTCATATCTTTTAAATCTCTGACACTAAATAGAAATACTTCAGGATTATTTAAATCGCCTCGTAATAATTTAATTTTATGTGATTTTGAAAAATCTGTAATACCACCTGACTCTGCAATAGCTTCAATAAGAGTATAATTCTCGTTATTTAAAGGTAATACTTTTCCTGCTGCCGAACCTCCTGAAAAAACTATGATTCTTTTATTTGTAACTGAAATTAAAATAAATGGGTCAACAAAAAATTCTTTATACTTGTTTTCCAACAATTTTTCAGCCTCGCGAATAGTTTGTCCGGCAATCTGAACTCTTCCAATAGTTGGCAATTTTACAAGCCCATCGTATTCAACCGAATACGACATACTGGTTTGTAATTGAGCTGTTGTTTGCGAAACATCAACCAGTTTAAAGCCATCATTTGCAAAAACTTTAACATCTAATTTATCAAAAGGCTGAATTTTGTATTCTTTTTCTGAAGGTTTAAATTCTGAATATTTAAATTCAGGATCTGTTTTAAACATTTCGTTTGAGTTAATAGTACGACACGAAAATGCTGAAATACAAACAACAAACAGAACAATAATTTGTAATATTTTATTTCTTTGCAGTATTTTCACAAGGTAGTTTTAATTAATTCTTTCGCTTATTTGCTGCCAAAAATACAAATTTTAAAAATATTAACGATTTAAGAATGCTAATATCTTGATTTTTCGAATAAAAGTTTTTCATAGTATTTGGCAGTATCTTCAACTAATCTTGAATAATGAAACTTACTTTTAACAAAATCCCATCCTTTTTCAGACATAGAATTTCTTAGTTCCGGATTTTGAATCAAAGTCTCTAAATTTTTATAAAATGTTTGATTATCACCTGTTTCAGATAACAATGCGGTTTTTCCAGGAATTACAATATTTGAAATTCCACCCACATTAGTTGATACAATTGGTCGTCCTGATGCCTGAGCTTCAATTAAACTAACAGGAGTTCCCTCATTATTAGACGTAAGTGCGACAATATCAAGTCCTGCATATGCATAATCAACTTTTCGCATCCAACTTGAGAAACGAATATCAGGTTTTAAAGTAGTTGTTCCATTTGGACTTATAACCAAATTTAAATTATGTGCTAAATCTTCAATTTCGGTACGACATTCGCCATCACCAATAATAAAACCTCGTATTTTTTTCCCTGTACTCTTTTTTACATTTGCAATAGCTTCGACAAAAAGGGAATGATTCTTTATTGGAACAAGTCTGCCTACAATTCCTACTGCAATTTCATCATTATCTAAATGATTTTCAGCTCTGAATATTTTTCGTTTTTCTTCTTGGTTCTCATGAAACCTTAATAGATCGAATCCTAAAGGTATAACTGTAATTTTTGATTGTTCGGCTATATTATAAATTTTTGAAAGCTCTTCTTTTTGAATATCGCTAATCGCGATAATTCCAGAAGATTTTTTAGCCAACCTTCTCTCAATAGTTATAAAAGTTTTAGTTTTCAGCAAGTTGAAATATGAATGAAAGACATGTCCATGAAATGTATGAACTACAACAGGAACTTTCATACTAAATGCTGCTCTTCTGCCTAACATTCCTGATTTTGAAGCATGTGTATGAACAATATCTGGTTTAAATTCTTTAATTATTTTCTTAATTTTATTGTAAGCAGCTACATCCTGAAATGCGTTAATTGATCTACGCATCTCGGGAATTATAACTGAGTTAATGCCTAACTGATCAAGAATATACTCTGAACTATCCTCATCATCATTCTTAATCCCTCCAATTAACATTGTTTCATATTCAGGACTTAAATATTTTGTTAAGTAAGCTGCGTTGTATGTTGGTCCTCCTAAATTAAATCTATTTACAATACGTAAAATTCTTTTCATTTTAATGGTTCAGTATGATATGTACTTAATACGTAAAACAGGTGTTTTTACGTTGATTAATTATTATAGGTTATAAAAAATAAAGGATTAATTAAAGAATTTGTTCCACCAATACTGAAAAACTAAAAGACTCCATAGATGAACTGGACTTTCTGAAGGATTAACAGAATGTAATTTATTTTTTTGATTTTGAATTTTCGAGAAATTAAATATTCCTTGTTTGTTAATTGCTGATTCGCTTAGTAATTCATTCAACATTGGATTTAATTCATTTTGCAACCAAGGTAAAAGTGGAACCTCGAAACCATGTTTAGGTTTTGATAAAATTTCTGTTGGCAAAATATCAGCAAATGCAGATCGTAAAAGTTTTTTTCTTGAATTACTATCAATTTTAAATTCAGATGGAAGTGTAAACATAAAATCAACAATAGTATGGTCGAGCATAGGAACACGAACTTCTAAGCCATGAGACATAGACATCATATCAACTTTAAAAAGCATATCATTTGGCAAAACCAGATTCATGTCAGTATAAAGCAATGAGTTAAAATCTGAATTTACGTTTTTAAGAATCACTGTTTGTTGATTTGCTATACTTAAATTATTTACTAATAATTTTTCTATATATTTTTCTCCAGCAAAACTGCTCCAATACCAATAACGATCCTTATCGTTTTTAATTAATCCTTTTCCATATCGCTGCACCTGCCTAACTTTATTTGAGAAAGAGGAGTTTCGCGATTTTGGCAAAATCTTAACAAATGGTAAAGATATTTTTACCGCAACATTAAACAGACCTCCATTTAATGCCTTATAATGTGCATAATGTTTATTATACCCTGCATGCAATTCATCAGCACCATCTCCAGACAGCGCAACTGTAACATTCTGCTTTGTTAACCTACTTAAAGCTGAAACTGCTATAGCAGAACTATCTGCAAAGGGTTCATCTAAATAATCTAAAACATGAGTGATTTCATCTAAAAGATCATTTCTTGATAACGAAAAAACAGTATGATTTGTATCAAATTTATTTGCAATTATTTGTGCAGATGAAGTTTCATCATAAAATGCATCTTCTTTAAAACCAACTGAAAACGTATTTAATTTTGAAACATTTTGTGCAGCAATAGCTGTTACAATACTTGAATCGAGACCGCCACTTAAAAACGTTCCAAGCGGAACGTCAGACATTAATCTTCTTTTTACAGATTCCTCCTGAAGTTGCCTAAATTCTTCGACTGCTTCATTAAATGAAATTTTCGAATTTAAAGATTGATTTATTGAATAATACTGTTTTACCTCAACATTTTTCTCTTTAATTTTAATAAAGTGTCCGGGTAAAAGCTTGTAAACATTCTCAAATATTGTTAAAGGTGCAGGAATATAGTTTAGTTGAAAATATAATCCCATAGCCTCATTGTTTAGTGTCTTTGTTATATCAAAGCACAATAAAGCTTTTATTTCTGAAGCAAAAATGATTTTCTTATTATCTTTATAAAATACTAATGGCTTAATACCATATCTGTCACGAGCGATAAATACAGTTTGCTCTTTGTTATCATAAATTGCAATTGCAAAGCACCCATTTATTTCATTTAAAAAACTTTCGCCCTTCTCAATATAAAGATTTAATAACACTTCAGTATCAGAGAGGGTTTTAAAAACAAAACCTTTTTCTAACAATCTTTTTCGATGATAGGGATAATTATAAAATTCGCCATTAAAAATGATTGTATATCTTCCAGTACTATCAGTTAATGGCTGATTTGCAGCATCTGAAGTATCAATAACTGAAAGTCGGGTATGACCTAAACCTACATTCTTGTGAAAGAATATTCCATCGCTATTTGGACCTCTGTTTTTAAGCAAAGAAATGCTCTGCCTTAAAGAACCTGTCCACCTTTCAGCATTTTCGTTAAAATCAAATATTCCGCAAATTCCGCACATGTAGAATGTTTATTGTTATTTGTTTGGGGTTTTAAAAGTTATTAAGTAAATAGTTAAAAAAGTTCTATGATCATCGTTACATATTTATTGTTATATGTCAATTGATTTACGTTAAATGTCTTTTGTTTAAACCATTTGTTATTTTCTAGTTATCTCCAAGAAACATTGGATCCCAAGGTGGTAATTTTGTTGGAGTCTGTTTCAATATTTCCAATGTTTTCTCATCAATAAATTTCTTTAAAACTACAACTCTAAACATATATTCGTTAAACCATCCATCTGTTATTGCAAGGTATCCGCTATGGCCAGATGAAGCGCCCCAACTATTCTCGACTAGCCATTTCGTGGGTTTTTCGTTTGCATCAACGTCTGCAGCTACAAGTGCCATTCCATGCGAAGAACCACTTTCAAATGTTATTATTCTGTCTTTTTTATCCATACCAAACTTAACACCATACAGAGATTGATAATCATAATTATCAAGCGAAAGCAATCCAGCATCAGTATTTAATTGTTTGCCTACATCACACGAGAAGTACATTGCTTCGTTACTTTTTATAGATGTAATTGCAAATTTCTTAATTTCATCAACAGGCAAATTTATATAAAGCCAATTACGACCTTCTATAACATTTCTGTCATATTCAATTTCATAAAGTTTAAAATATGGTCGTGATGGATCATTCATTAAAAGAACATAATCGTTAAAATTAACATCAGGCAGAGATTCTGCAAAAAAAGATTTTGGAGTATAAGTTTTTATTGGACTTATTGTCGCATCTTTTGACTGGTACCTCCATGTAAATTCTTTTGGTGGTTTGCCTAAATTAATAATAAGTATTCTATAAACATCACTTAACATTTCTATTTTTCTAGTTCTTATTTTATCCTCTGTAGATTTGTTTTCTTTCATTTTTCTTATCTCCAGACCACATTCTCTTAATTTTGTGGTTAAAACACGTTGAAGTGCTGAAGTATTTTCACTCGAGTTTGTTTCGGGCATCACTTCTTTTGGAACTAAACCATATTTTTCAACTAAGTTTGTTAATGAATTCCACACACCACCATCACCAATCGGATTTTTAAAAAACCACTCAACAGTTTTATCGTCCATTGGCTTGTCGGATGAAAGAATAATTCCTTCTAAAAACAGATTAGCTTTCTCGAGCAAATCATAAAAATATAAATAGTTAGTACTAAACTCAAATGAACTTAAATTATAATGTTTAATCACTTTTGGTCTTAAAATATTTAATCCTGTAAACATCCAGCAGCGACCTGAACTCTTTTGGTCGGTAATTCCGGTAACATCAACTTTATATTTGAAAAAGAAATCTGTTTTTCCGAAATTATCTCTATTTACAGTAAGCTTTTTTACATCATTTGCAGAAACCGCATTTTGTATCGCTTTATCATTTGGTGAGGCAACAAAAGATTTTTCAATTTGTTGTAATACTTCAGTTGAAATTGAAGTAGAATTATTTTGTGAAAATCCTGCTTTAGCCATAATTATTAGAAAAATAAAAACTACAATTCTTTTCATAAGAGATAATTTTTACAAATATATATAAATTGAAGTTATATTTAATTTTCAACTAAATACTATAACACATTTCTCCAAAATCTTCTTTTATACAACCACAAAAAAGAAATTGAGGCAATTAAAGCACCTGAACAATTTGCTATAAAATCAAAAATATCCTGTGAGCGTTTATTAAATACTGTTCCTTGTAAAACTTCCAGCAATCCACCGTATAAAAAACAAGAAACCAAGATAACAATAATACTTTCAACAGATAATTTTTTTCTTTGTTTAATAGTACCTGCCATAATAAAAAGGCATAAAACAAAGTACCATATAAAATGAATTAATTTATCTGCCCCCGGAATCTCAATCAGGTTAACACTATTTAAGTTATCACCTGAAATTGCACTACCAATAAAGATTAGCACAGCCCATATTATTGCTTTTATAAATGAACTATTCATTTTATTAATTTCAACTTGTAAAAGTATAAAATTCAACGTAGGTTTGTTGTCGATGGCAGGCATATATTTTCATATCCCGTTTTGTAAAACCCGTTGCAGCTATTGTGATTTTTTTTCTTCTGTCTCTGAAGCAGATATTACCAAAATTATTGCAGCAGAAATTAAAGAACTAGATATTAAGAAAAATTATATCGGCGACGAAACTGTAGAAACCATTTACTTTGGAGGTGGAACACCTTCATTTATAGCAGAGAAAAATATTGAACAATTATTAAATGCTGTTTACAAGAATTATAAGGTTTGTGATTCCCCTGAAATCACAATTGAAGTTAATCCCGATGATATAAAAACTGAAAAGGCAAAATCATTTGCTTCTTTTGGTATCAACAGAATTAGCATGGGAACCCAATCTTTTAATGATAGTATCTTAAACTTTTTGAATCGAAGACATAATTCTGAACAAGCAATAGAATCAATAGACGTTTTAAAACAAACCGGTTTTAACAATATTAGTATCGATTTAATTTACGGTATTCCTAATCTGAATATTGAAGAATGGGGAAAAACAATTGACATTGCCTTAGATTTAAACATTCAACATATTTCGGCATATCATCTGAGTTTTGAAAGAGGAACTAAAATTCACAAACAACTAGAGACTAAAAAAATATTTGCCCTTCAAGATGAAGAAAGTGCTGATCAATATTCTCTTTTATGCGAAAAATTAAGAAGTAAATGTTTCGAACACTATGAAATTTCGAACTTTTCGTTACCTGAATTTAATTCAAAACATAATAGTAGCTACTGGCAAGGGAAGAAATATGTTGGTATTGGTCCGTCAGCACATTCATTTAATGGCGATTCACGACAATGGAATGTATCGGAAATTGGTAAATATATTACCAGAATTACAACAGAGAAAAAATATTTCACTAAAGAAAACCTAAGTTTAAATCAGAAATATAATGAGTTTTTATTAACTCGTTTAAGAACGAATAAGGGAATTAACTTGGAAGATATTTCAGCATTATTTGGAAATAATTATGCCGAAAGTTTTAAAAAATCTATATTATCTTTAACAAAAAATAATATTGTTAAATCAGCAAATAACAACATATACAATATTTCTGAGGAAAAGTGGTTTGTTTCTGACAATATAATTTCAGAATTATGTATAATTTAAATTAGTATTATGATTAAAGTAATAAAATTCGACATACAGGACACTGAGAAATTACATTATGCACTTACAATTCGCAGAGAAGTATTTGTTAAAGAGCAAGGTGTTGATAAGGCACTCGAACAAGATAATCTGGAAGATACAGCACAGCATTATCTTGCATATTATCATGATTTAGCAGTAGGAACTGCTCGATGGAGAATTACAGAAGAAGGTATTAAATTCGAAAGATTTGCAGTATTACATGGATATAGAAATAAAAAAATTGGACAAGCGCTATTAGATGCAGCATTATTTGATGCAAGAACATTGAATAAAACAATTTATTTACACGCACAAAAATCAGCAGTAAACTTTTATTTAAGAAATGGCTTTAGTCCTGTAGGTCTGCCTTTTTTTGAGGCAGGAATAGAACATTTGTCAATGCAATGGTTTGATGATCTTTTTTAATTTTAAAAAAGGTTTTCATTTGAAAACTTCGTACATTTACATACGAAAATAATATTGTATGGAAATAAAGAAATATACACTTTGGGTTTTATTATTAACAACCATAGTGCTACAAGCAATTGGTTTTACTGCCTTTTCTCAATCACCACAAAAAATCAATTATCAGGCAGTTATTAGAAATGTAACTGGTGATGTTTTACCAAATACCAGTTTAGGAATGCGTGTAAGCATTTTACAAGGCTCTTCATCCGGTATTATTATTTACCGAGAAACATATTCGCCAAATCCATTATCAAATTCATATGGAGTAGTGAATATAAATATTGGTGCCGGAACTCCACAGATTGGAACCTTTGCCGCTATTAACTGGGGTAATGGTCCATATTTTATAAAAATTGAAACTGACCCTACCGGCTTTACAAATTACACACTTGTAAGTACAAATCAGTTAGTAAGTGTCCCTTATGCTTTTTATGCCGAATACAGTGGCTCTACCCCACCAAAACATTATGTAGGAGAATTTTTTGAAGGAGGAATAATTTTTTATGTTGACTACACAGGAAATCACGGTTTAATATGCAGTCTGACCGATATAAACTCTGCTATGACCTGGAGCGATTTTCCAACAACATTAATTGGAGCAACAGCACAAAGCGACTGGAATGGCCAAGCAAATTCAAATGCTATTATACTACAAAGCTCAGCTGCAAGTACAGCTGATGCCTGTGATAATTATACTAATCCCAATTATGGTAGTGGCATTTACTCAGATTGGTACTTGCCTGCAATAGACCAATTAAGTTTAATTTTTCATGCTAAATACCAACTTGATAAAGCTATTGACACTGATGGTAATCCCGCTACAATTCCATTATCTAAGCACTCATACTGGTCTTCAACTGAATGCAGCAGTTTAAGTGCCTGGGCATTTGACTTTGTTACAGGAGCAGTTATTGGAAATGATAAGCTTTGCACACCCATTTATGTTCGTGCAATTAGAGATTTTTAAAAATTAAATATCTGCCATAAATGCTCCACTTTCAGTAACGGCAAAGCATTTTACATTTAGAATTTTAGCCTCTTCTTTCCACTTATTTATTCGCCATTTTGAATTAGAAGAATCAATAATTATCTGACAAGGATTTATAACTTGTAATATATCAGAAATACTCATATATACGTTATTTGAAAGTATTATATAATTTACATTAATTTTTTTTGTAATTTGTTGTGGCAATTTAAATTTTTCTCTTAATACAAATATTCTGCAATTATAAAAATCAAAAAAGTTTTTTTTGAAAAATAAATTTTCATTATCTGTTGTTAAAATATTTGTAAATAAAAACTGATCATTTAATTTCGAAAAGGGGATTATTTTTTCTGCGCCAACTCCCAGCGTTAACCAATTACCTTTTAGTGAATTTAAAATATTTGTCTTTTCAGGTATTATATCACTAAATAATACATTATTATACCCATCAATAAAATTTAAAGACGATACCCCTTTTATATTATATACATATAATTTTCTTTGATTAAGCGAAGTAATTTTCTCGTAAATACTCAAACAAATAATAAAGATTATTGAAACCAGAAAAAATCTTAAATAACTTATATGCTTATAAACAATGAATAATGTTACGAAGACTAAAGCTAAATAAAACAAAAACATCAATGGCATATTAAATGGAATATCCTTTGCAACTGCACCAGGCAAATTTTCAATATACTGACATGACCAATTCATTAGATCGACAAGTTTTATAAGTCCTTTTGCTACCCATCCAGATCCCCATTCCCATGCAGAAATAGCAAATAAAAACATCGTCAGGTATATTATTAACGAGGATAATGGTATAACAATAAGCCCTGTAATTAAAAAATAATTAGGAAACTGATGAAAATAATATAAACTTAAAGGAAAAGTAACCAACTGTGCTGCAATTCCAACAGAAGTTAATGCCCACAACTTATCTATTATTTTATATCGAATGTAAAATACTCTATACACCATTGGCTGATAGTATACGATTCCAAAAACTGCAAGATAGCTTAGTTGAAAGCCAACATCAAATAACATTAAAGGATTAATAATTAAAAGAAGCATTGCAGACGAAAAAAGCGAGTTATAAATATTCGTTTGCCTATCAAAAGCTCTACCTATAACAACAAAGCTGAACATTGTTGCAGCTCTGAGAACAGAAGGTGATAATCCTGTAATTAAAGCATAACCCCATAGAAAAAGAACAATTAACACAGCCTTTATAATTCTTAATCGTTTCTTCTTTGAAAGAAAAAATAATAAAAAATCAAGCACAATAAAAACAACTCCCACATGCAATCCGCTAACAGATAACACATGCATTGCTCCAGAAGAAATATACGATTGTTTTACCTCAGCATCAAGATCATTTGTATAGCCTAAAGTTATTGCAGATGTAACACTATAAGCATCACCTTTGAACCCATATTTTGTCAATACAGAAAGAATTTCATTTCTTAAGTTATCTGCAAATAATAATATTCCACCATCAGCCTTTGAGCTTATTAAATGCCAGCTTGCTGATTTCAAATATGCCTGATGTGTTATTAAATGAAATGCCAGATATTGTTTATAATCAAACTCCTTAGGATTCCCCGCATTTTCTATTTCCTGTAAAGAGGGTTCAAATATTATTCTGTCACCATTTTTTAAGGCAGACGATTTTTTGTCTTTTTGAAAATATAATATTACTTTTCCATCAGTACTTAACCATTCATTATTTGAACGAATTGCCTGAATTTCGAGAACTGTTTTTATTGATTTTTCCTTCTCTGCAGGCTGCTCTATTATCTCACCTAAAAGGTATCCGGATTTCTGTCCTACAAAAAAATCTTTTTTTACTGCACGTTGTGAAGTTAAGGTATAAGCAGAAAGAAATAAAGCAACATTTAGTGTTATTCCCCAAAATGATGCAATTGAATATTTAGCTCTAATTGCAGGAATAACTTGAAAAACAAATAACAATAAAAACAACAAAGTAACCCCTAAAATAATCCAAAATATAGGAAGATTAGGAAAATACCGACAAAAAACAATGCCTAAGATAAATGGTAAAACTAATCTTACAAATGGGATGTTAGAAAAAGTCGAAACTTTTGCCTGCATTTGTAAGATAATAATTTAACAATGCTATTTACAAAAATATTTAATTGTTGAAGTATCTGCAGCAACAATACTATCTGCAAAACTATCCCATAATAATACATCTCCACCACAAAGTCGCTTAAAATCTAAAGTGTCTTTTGGTAAATTGTTAGAGTTACGATACTTTATTTTATAACAATCTTTACATATTGGCGTTTCTTCTTCTGCAAGTTTCTCACATGACATAAAGACAACTGCACTAATAATTGTAATAATTAAAATAAGGTTTTTCATTTTTTATCAGGTGTTAGGTGAGATATTGTTTTTTTCCTTTTCTTGAAATGATTTTATAAGTTCTTCGGGGCTTTTACCCAAATTTTGTATTATTACTTTTGTGTCTTTTGCCAAAGGATGGTTTGGATATTTATCAATAAACCTCTCATAATGATATTTTGCTTTGTCCAAATCTAAAAGTAAATTTTCATTTATATACCCTTGCATAAAAATGCAAATTGGCATTTTGGGAAATGAAGAATAATCATTCTCGATTCTCTCGTAATATGACAATGCAAGTTTTCCTTTATTTAACGCTTTGCAAATTTCTGCTGCTCTTAGTAGATATTCGGCTGTTGCAGTATCATCAGGATTTTGAGTAGCATATTTTGAATATAAAATTATAGCATTATTTGCAACACTAACGTCGAGAGTCATAACTGTATCTGAATACAATTGCTTTTCTGTTTGCTGAATTTCTAAAAGCAATTTATTTTTTTCATCAGTATTTTTATTTGTTGTTTCAGTGCATGAAAACAACCCCAATAACATAAACAATAACAACGTGTAGTTTTTCATTTTTATTTCTTAGTTGCAAATTTCATTTTATAACTTACTTTTACTATTCCTGTAATAATATTATTAAGCTTTTTCTTAATTAGTGCTCTTCTGATTTGCGAAATTCTGTCAGGAATTAATATCCCATCAAGGTGATCATATTCATGCTGAAAAATTCTCGCTTTAATACCATCATAAACTTCCTCATGTTGTTCAAAATTTTCATCCAAATATTTTACAGTAATTACAGGCTTGCGACGAACATCTTCACGGATTCCGGGTAAACTTAAACAACCTTCATTATATATCCATGATTCACCTTCTTCATTTATTATATGTGCATTAATAAAAACTTTTTTGAAGCCAACCAATTCTTTATGGTCTTCTTCCATTGGCTCAGCATCAATCACAAATAACCTGATTGATTTTCCAACCTGGGGTGCCGCAAGGCCAACTCCTTCAGCTTCATACATCGTTTCAAACATATTTGCTACAAACTCTTTCAAGCCGGGATAATCCTTTGAAATATCTTTTGCTACATCACGAAGCACTGCATTTCCATATCCATAGATAGGCAATATCATCTCTTTTTAAAATTTAAATATTCTAAATAATTCTGTAATAAGATTGTCGCACTAACCGAATCAATTAATGCCTTGTTTTTTCTGTCTTTTTTTCCAAGCCCACCATCAATCATAGCCTGAAACGCCATTTTAGATGTAAATCTCTCATCGTACATATCAACCGGAATAAGAGGAAAAGTGGTTTTAAGTTTTTCTGCAAATGGTTTAATAAATTGCATTGATGAAGATTCGGTATTGTCAAGCTTTTTAGCTAAACCTACAACAATTAATTCTACCTCCTCTTTCTGAAAATAATTTTTAAGAAAATCAAATATTTCACTCGAGTGAACAGTTGTTAAATTAGTTGCAATAATTTTTAAAGTGTCTGTTACTGCAAGACCAACACGTTTCTGACCATAATCAATTGCTAATATTCTACCCACAATAAAAATTATTTAGTAGTGCAAACCTACATTAAAAATGTGTAAAAGGCAATAATATTAATTCAATAAATTGTTTACTTATCTGATATTGTGCTCTTTTAATATGATTTTTTTTACATCGCCTTTTCTTAAAAAATGTTTACTACATATGTATTATTTGTCATATTCATTTTATAGTAGTATTTTTACCCCATTAATTTTATAGACTAAGTGACGCACACAGCTAAAAACATAACTCCAGTTTTCGATAAAATGCTGACACGCAAGGATAAAGAAGCACTTCTTTCTCAGCAAAGCATCTGCATATGGTTTACAGGATTATCAGGAAGCGGTAAAAGTACATTAGCTATTGAATTCGAAAAAGAACTTCACAACAGAGGATTTCTCGTTAAACTTATTGATGGCGACAATGTTAGAACCGGAATAAATAAAAATTTGGGATTTTCAGAAGAAGATCGTAACGAAAATATTCGCCGAATTGCTGAAATAAATAAATTATTTATCGAAAATGGCATTATAACAATTAACTCATTTGTTAGCCCTACAAATAATTTACGCGATTTAGTTAAAGAAATTGTAGGTTCTTCAAATTACTATTTAGTTTATGTAAATGCTTCATTAACTGTTTGCGAAAAACGCGATGTAAAAGGTCTTTATGCAAAGGCAAGAAAAGGAGAAATTCCGGATTTCACAGGAATAAGTGCACCTTTTGATGAACCAATGAATGCATTTCTTGAAATAAATACATCAGAATCGGACGTAAAAACATGCGTGAATAAACTACTAAGCAAATTCTTACCAATAATAGAATACAAATAAAAAAATGAAAAATTATAAAATCACTCATCTTCGCGAACTCGAAAACGAATCTATTTATGTTATTCGTGAAGTTGTTGCGCAATTTGAAAAACCTACCATGCTTTTTTCAGGCGGAAAAGATTCTATTGTTATGTTTTACCTTGCACGAAAAGCATTCTGGCCTGCAAAAGTTCCTTTTCCATTGTTACACGTTGATACAGGTCATAACTTTCAGGAAACGCTCGACTACCGTGATAATTTAATGAAAGAAACCGGATCAACATGCATAGCTCGTTTGGTTCAGGATTCAATTGATAAAGGTCGTGTAGTTGAAGAAAAAGGAATTAACGCCAGTCGTAACAAATTACAAACAGTTACACTTCTTGATGCTATAGAAGAATTTAAATTTGATTGTGCAATGGGAGGTGGTCGCCGCGATGAAGAAAAAGCCCGTGCTAAAGAACGTTTTTTCTCACACCGTGATGAATTTGGACAATGGGACCCAAAAAATCAACGCCCTGAATTATGGAATATATTTAATGGGAAAAAACGTATGGGTGAACATTTCAGAGTTTTTCCAATTAGTAACTGGACTGAAATGGACGTATGGCAATATATTTTACTCGAAAATATTCCTATTCCCAGCTTGTATTTTAATCACAAAAGAGAAGTATTTAAACGTGATGGGATGATACTTGCAACCGCACCCTTCATGGAGTTGAAACCTGATGAGAAACCAGAAATGATGGATGTTCGTTGCAGAACAATTGGTGATATTTCATGTACCGGATTAACTTTATCAAAAGCAACAACTCTTGAAGAAATTATTCGCGAAATTGCTGCAACACGCGTTACTGAAAGAGGTGGTCGTTATGACGATAAACGTAGCGAAACAGCAATGGAAGATCGCAAAAAAGAAGGTTATTTCTAATTTAGGATTTGGGAATTACGATTTAGGATTTGAAAATAATTATCATTATTAACAATTTGAAATATTTTAGAACTAGTACCAAATAAATCCTAATTCCTTAATCATAACTCCTTAGTAAAATAATGGAAAAAGAAGAGTTAAAAAATAGAACAAAAAAGTTTGCTGTTAGAGTATTTAAATTTATTTTAACTGTAGAAAAAGGTAAAGAAATTGACGTGATTTCTTATCAACTACTAAAATCAGCATCCTCTGTCGCTGCAAATTATCGTGCAACATGTAGAGGAAAATCTACTGCAGATTTTTTACATAAATTAAAAGTTGTAGATGAAGAAGCAGACGAAAGCTTATTCTGGCTTGAATTAATTGATGAATTAAAATTAAAATGCGATAATGAAGAACTAATTAAATTAATTAAAGAAGCAAATGAATTAGTTTCAATTTTCTCAGCTTCAATTAAAACAATTAAATCAAAAAATATTTAATCTTAATTTCAATATAAATCCTTATTCGTAAATCCTAAATTCTAAATAATATATATGGACGATAACAATTTTGACGCATATTTAAACATGGAACTTCTTCGTTTCACAACTGCAGGAAGTGTTGACGATGGAAAAAGCACTTTAATAGGAAGATTGTTATATGACAGTAAAGCAATTTTCGAAGATCAGATGGAAGCTATCGAAAGAGCTAGTCTTGGAAGAGGTGAAGAAAGAGTAAACTTAGCTTTGTTAACAGACGGACTTCGTGCTGAACGTGAACAAGGAATTACAATTGACGTTGCATATCGTTATTTCGCAACACCTCGCAGAAAATTTATTATTGCCGATACTCCCGGTCATATTCAGTACACCAGAAATATGGTAACAGGTGCCTCTACTGCTAATCTTGCAGTTATTTTGGTAGATGCCCGTCATGGTGTTGTGGAACAAACTATAAGACATTCTTTTCTTGCAAGTTTGTTACAAATTCCTCATGTTATTATTTGTATTAACAAAATGGATTTAGTTGATTACAGTGAAGAGAGATTTGCTGAAATTACAAGTAAATTTTTAGAATTTGCTGCAAAATTTGACATAAAAGATATTCGCTTTGTTCCAATTTCTGCATTAAATGGTGATAACGTAGTTAAACGTAGTACAAAAATGGATTGGTATGATGGTCCAACTTTACTATGGTTACTTGATACTATTTATATAAGTAGCGACCAGAATCACATCGATTCAAGATTACCAGTACAATACATTATCAGACCACAAAATGATGAATTCCACGATTATCGTGGATATGCCGGAAGAATTGCCGGTGGCATTTTCAGAAAAGGCGATAAGGTAAAAGTTTTACCAAGTGGATTTGTCTCAACAATTAAATCTATCGACACATTTGAAAAATCTTTGGAAGTTGCTACTTCGTCACAATCTGTAACAATTACTCTTGAAGATGACGTTGATGTTAGCCGTGGCGATATGATAGTTAAAGAAAACAACGTGCCAACAATTTCGCAGGATGTGGACATGATGTTCTGCTGGTTTAATCCAAAACCATTACAATTAAAAGGTCGCTATGTATTACGTCATACCTCAAACGAAGTTAAATGTGTTATCAACGAAGTTAAATATAAGGTTGACATTAACACAATGGAAAGAAATACCGAAGATAAAACAGTTACTATGAATGAAATCGGACGCATTTCTATTCGTACTCAAAAACCAATTTTCTTCGATTCTTACCGTAAAAACAGAATTACAGGTAGCGTTATTCTTGTTGATGAAGCAACAAATGAAACTGTTTGTGCAGGTATGATTGTTTAAAGTTTAGAAAGTTTTTCCCCTGCCCTAAATAAAGTTTCATCGTCTTTTGCAAAACAAAAGCGAAGAATTTTTTCATCTTTTAAGTTTTGATAAAAAACTGAAATAGGAACTGATGCAACGCCTATTTCTTTTGTTAATCTTATAGCTAATTCTGTATCCGGCTCATCAGTTATTTCTGAATAACAAAGATTTTGAAAGTATGATCCTTTAGATGGAATAAATGTAAATCTTGAATCTTTTATCGCCTCAAGAAAAGTATTTCTCTTTTTTTCATAAAATAATGGAACTCCATTATAATTTCCCGGATTTTTTAAAAATTCGGCAAGTGCATATTGTAAAGGTGTAAATGTGCTAAATGTTAAAAACTGATGAATTTTTCTGAATTCTGTTGTTAAATCCTTAGGTGCAACACAATATCCTGTTTTCCAACCTGTAACATGAAATGTTTTACCAAAAGAACTTATAATAAAACTACGTTGTTGCAATTCAGGTAGAGACATTAATGAATTATGTTTTAATCCATCAAAAATTATATGCTCGTATACCTCATCTCCAATTAAAAAGATATTTGTATTCTGAACAATGTTACATAATTCATTTAAATCTGTTTCACATAATACCGCTCCTGTGGGATTATGAGGAGTATTAATAATTATCAACTTTGTTTTTGAAGATATTTTATTCCTTACTTCAGCCCAATCAATATTATAATCTGGATATTTTAAAGAAATACAAACCGGAATACCACCATTTAATTCAATTGCCGGAATATAACTGTCATATGCTGGTTCAAAAACAATCACTTCATCGCCGGTTTTTACTACTGCTGAAATTGCTGAAAAAAGGGCTTCTGTACCACCTGATGTTACAGTTATCTCAGAATCTGGATCGTAATTTACATTATAAAGCTTAAATGTTTTTTCTGAAATTGCCTCTCTTAGCTCTTTTACACCCATCATAGGAGCATATTGATTAAAACCAAGTTTCATATATTTATTTACAAGTGAAATCAATTCTTCTGAAACCGGAAAATTCGGAAACCCCTGTGATAAATTAATTGCATTGCATTCTGTTGCCAATGAAGACATTACCGTAAATATTGTTGTTCCTACTTTAGGTAGTTTTGTTTTTATTGTTGGTCTATTTAATATCATAACTAATCTTTTTTTTAAGCATCAAAAATAATAATATCTGTAGAATAGTCAGCTAAGTTTTCTTTGTTCTATAATATGCTTTTTTAGCCTTCTGTTGTTTATAATAAGCTACAAAAATTAATGAAAGAGGAAAAAATAATATTATCAAAATCCAAATAAATATTTTAAAAATAACTTTCATCACATTAAAAATAAAAAAAACAAAGTTAATCTTAAAAATATTAATGAATTACTTTCCTTATTTTTACTTAATTGCAAGTACTCCTTCAAACGTTATATAACTGATTATATTACTGTTATAAAGCTAGTAGATAATGTTTTCAATCTTAATCTTCTAACTTTAATAAAATTATAGCTTTATTTGAATTTAATAATTATTGGTCAAACAAAAATTTTAATTATTTTTGGCAACCATTTTAGATGTTTGTATGTCTTAAAAATATAAGGTTTTAGTAAAGATTTACTTTTAAACAATTAATGAAACAAAGCCAATAAGATCACGTATAAACCAAATATCTTATTAAAAATAATAATGAAGCCTAGATTAATTCATATAATATTCCTGTTTTTTGCGCTATTTTTAAATCTTTCACTTTTGGCACAAAAGACAGTAAAGAGTACAGATTATGCAATTGAACATTCCGATACAACAATTGATTTTCAAACAAATCCAAAAGGAATTTATACAGTTTCTGTTACATCAACTAATGTTACTTGTTATGGTTTATGTGATGGCACAATTACTGTAACTTTAAATGGCGCTCCTACATTTCCTGTTGATTTAAGATTGACATTGCCTGCAGATATTGGCGGCACACAAAATTACAATAATCTTAATGCAATAGATTTCCCATTCACAATAACTAATCTGTGTGGTTCAGTTTTACCATATCAGGTTAGGGTAAGAGATGCTTCAAATGCAATACAATGGTCTCCTCAGGTATGGGTAGTTGCTCCTGGTCCTATAACAATTGACCTTTCTACTCAAATAAATGAAACCTGTCCAGGTAGATGTGATGGTAGTGTTAAAATTAATTCTGTAATTAATGCAGCATTTCCTGTTGATTATTTATGGTCTACAACTTCCATTCTTGACAGTATTGGCAACTTATGTGCAGGAACATATATTGTTACAATTACAGATGCAAACAGTTGTTCAATTGACTCAACATTTACAATTACTGCACCACCTCCACTTGCTCCAGTCGCATCTAATACAGGTCCTTACTGTGTAGGAGATTTAATTCAATTAAATGTTGATGCTTATTCTTCTTATGTATGGTCAGGACCTGGAGGATTTAACAGCATTTTACAAAATCCTACCAGAGCAGGTGCTACTCTTGCGATGGGAGGATTGTATTCTGTAACCGTTACTGATGCTACTGGTTGTACTGGAGTTGCAACCACAACAGTAGTAGTAAACGCTTTACCAAATGCCACTGCAACTAATAACGGACCTGTTTGTGAAGGAAAACTATTAACATTAACTGGTGGAATTAATGGTATGGTTTCCTACTCATGGAGTGGACCATTAGGATTTTCTAGTAATACACAAAGCCCCACAGTTTCAGCTTCTGCTACAGTTGGAATGTCAGGCATTTATACAATTACTGTAACAAATGTAAATGGATGTACATCAACAGCAACTACTAATGTAATCGTAAATGCTGGTCCTTTAGCTACAGCAACAAGCAATAGTCCTGTCTGTATCGGTCAACCTTTAACATTAACAGGTGGTCCCAATGGAATGACTTCTTATTCATGGAGCGGTCCATTAGCATATTCTAACAACACGCAAAGTCCTACGGTTTCGGCTTCAGCTACTGCTGGGATGGCAGGTACTTATACTATTACAGTAACAAATGCCGGCGGATGTACATCAACAGCAACTACAACTGTTGTTGTAAATGCAAATCCAGTTGCCACAGCAGCAAGTAATAGTCCTGTTTGTATCGGTCAACCTTTAACATTAACAGGTGGTCCCAATGGAATGACTACTTATTCCTGGAGCGGACCATTAGCTTATTCTAACAATACGCAAAGTCCTACAGTTTCCGCTTCAGCGACAGCAGGAATGGCTGGTATATATACTATAACGGTAACAAATGCTAATGGGTGTACATCGACTGCTACTACAAATGTAACTATAAATGCAAACCCAGTAGCTACTGCAACTAGTAATAGTCCTGTTTGCGTTGGCAAACCTTTAACACTTACTGGTGGACCTAACGGAAT
>JACREQ010000001.1 GCA_016218155.1 Bacteroidia bacterium | reverse complement strand
TTAAGAAAAAATAATTTTGAGGCAAAAAAAAACGAAAAACTGAAAAAAAAATAATGAGTCGTAAGAAAAATATTTATGGACAGGAAAACTCTCAAACAAAATTTTTGAAAAATGCGACTTTATGGACAGACACTAATTATACCTTTGTCTGTTTTGATTCTTATTATATAAACCCCGCCGATTAATTCTTTTCCGTTAAACTCATATTTTTCTTCTGTACTTGCAGCTTCCAATACTAGTTTACTTGTTAAGTCGAAAATGCTTATCGTAACAAGTTTTTTATTTGGATTGACAAATTCAAGCATAAATTTCTCGTCACTTGGGTTAGGATAAATTATAAAATTGTTATCAGTTGCATTATTTGTCATTTTAATTGATTGTTCTCCTCCTGATAATGTTTTAAGAATTATACCACTACTGGCAACAACATAACCAGTATTTGCATCAGTGAAACAAACGGAATACAAATTATTAGTTGTTCCGCTTATTTGTGATATCCATGAAATTCCAGCATTGGTGGTTTTAAGAATTGTTCCATATTTGCCAACTATATAACCGGTATTGACATTAATGAAACAAACCGATCTTAAATCATTAACTGTACCACTAGTTTGTGTTATCCAATCTATACCGCTATTAGTTGTTTTAAGAATTCGCCCCATACTGCCAACTATATAACCTGTATTTGCATCTATAAAATATACGGAGTAAAATGTATTTGTCAATCCGGAATTGAGATTAAACCAAGTCAATCCTCCATTGGTGGTTTTAATAATTGTCCCATTATCTCCAACAGCGTACCCTGTATTTGAATCAGTGAAATAAACTGACATTAAAGAATAAGTTGTTCCGCTTGTTTGTGTTACCCAATTTGATCCTCCATTTGATGTTTTTAATATTGTACCTCCTGTTCCAGAAGTATAACCAATGTTATTGTCTATGAAATTAACAGACGAAAATAATTGTCCTGACCCTGAAGGTTGGTTTACCCAGTTTGTCCCTCCATCTGTTGTTGCGAAAATATTTGTATTTTTTGTCATATAAGTACCAACAGCATGACCTGTATTTGCATCTGTAAAATAAACGGAATACATAAAAACGTTTGTGTTTATCGATTGATTTATCCAGTTAACTCCTCCATTGGTTGTTTTAAGAATTGTTCCACTGGCGCCAACAGTGTAACCAGTATTTGCATCTGTGAAATAAACGGAATATAAAGTATTTGTTGTTCCGCTTATTAGCGCTGTCCAGCCAGATTGGGCAAAAACAAACATGTTACAAAAAGTAACAAAACTGATGATAACAAATATTTTTTTCATGACTTTAGAATTTATTGGTCAATACTTATTTTTTTCGGCGGGGTTTTATCAATTAATCTTTCACCAAAATTTAATTCATTAATTCAATCAATCCGGTAATTTTTTGTCCCGGATTTTTTTGCGACTGGTGCATAACGATCCCGGTGCAGGTTTTCGTTTTGCTTACCTTATATCATGGCGTATAGGCGTAGCCTTAGCCTTATCATTCAAGCAAAATGAAACTTGCACCGTGTTACCAACTGTGCGATTATCAGTCATTTAATAAGCTCAAAGATAGTCATTTTTTTGTTTTATTATTGTTTTTTTGTCTTTTATCAGGGCGGATGTGGGATTGCGTTTTAATTTTTTTTTGAGAGGGCAAATAATTAAATAAAATACCGCTTTGGCTGCGTGGTGGCGAAAAAGAAAGCTCGTTTTTGTTTTTTATACCTTTGAAATCAATTAAATCCAAAAAACAAAATGTGTTTGTCTTTGTAGCATTGGCAACGTGAGCTTGTGTGGTTAAAAAGGGATGATTACACGGGTTTATTTGTTGCTTGCATAGGCTTCGATTTTGCTTTCGCAGGATTCGATTCTGCTTCCATAGGTTTAAAATTTGCTTTCATAAGACAAGATAAAATTTTCATGGGCTACGAAAAAGTTTGCAACAGTTTAAAATTAGTTTGCATAGGACAAGGTGTCATTTTCATTGATTAAGGTAAACCTTCCACAAGACAAGGTTTTTTAACTGTGTTATCAGGGAATGCTTCCGTAGGTTAATTTTAAGATTGCGTAAGCCAATATAGAATTTCCCTATATCAAGATGCAATTTTCATAAGAAAAGAGAAAACAGACGGCTATAAATGTGTCTATTCCAATTCTGGTTAATCTGTTACCATGACTATATGTGAAACAAAGTTATTGAGAAGTAAAATAAACGTGTAATCAAGTTTATTAACAAAAGTTTAAAGTGATATTTCGATCCCTTCCTGTTTTACAATTTGTAAAAGTGGAGAAACGTTGTCGTCTAAAAATCTTTGAAGCCCAACGGTGTAAGGTTCTATACGTGTATCAATTTTTCTTGTTAAAGACCAGGTTTTTATATCGGCTGTTGCATCGGAACTATCGAAAAGCGGAGATACTAGCATAATGTCTATATCACTGTATTCTGTTGCTTCGCCTCTTGCATAACTGCCATATAAAAATGCTTTTTTTACCGGAATACCAGAGATATTAAGTAACATGCAATATTTTTTTAATAATTCTATAACTTCGATTTGAGCCATTGGAATAATGTTTTTGACTGTTCTAAAATTTCGTTCGCTTTCTCGGAAGCGGGTGTTTTCGGGTAATATTCAGGATACCTGCCTTCAAGTTGATAATACATTAAGGTATCACAAATTGTTAATTGAGATTCATCGAGAACTAAATCTGTTTTTTCAAGCAGAAAAGAAAGACGATGAGACTTTGGCGGTACATTTTCAGTACACCTGACAACATGTGCCTTAATGCTTTTTTCAATACATAAATGACATAGAAACAGCCCAAACAATATTTTATTATTGTTGATTAATAATTCGGCTGTTCCCAAGTCATCTTCTGCTGTATTCAACCAGTATTCTATTTGTTTTTTTGTATCCATTATCAATTATTTAGCAGGGGGCGCCGGTGTAGCGGGATTTTTGGAATCGCCAGAGCCTTCGCCTGATATCGCTTTGATGGCTTTTGAGAATGAAAATTCATCTTTTACAGCTTTATCTTGTTTGAAAAATTTGGCTGCTATTTTTGCTATGCTTATTACCTGATCGTAAATATCGTTAAATTCCCTGATGGCTTCCTGAGTTAATTCTTTTCTTTCTCCTTTAAGGGTTTCCTGAGTAATGCCCGAATCTTTCAATATCTGGGTTTGCGCAATGATTGCATCAATTTCTGCCGGGGCTGTACCTGCTGTTGTGATTTCGGTTTTCAAAGCAGGTTTCATATTGGTTTTGAACTGATATAGCAAATTAACAAGTTCTTCGTGGCTGCCGTGCTGCGCTCCTTTTAGATACGTAGTGAAACCTAATTGATTCAATATTTCAGCCCTGCGGGTTTTATTTTTCTTAAAGTCTTCTTCTACCTGTACCTTAAATTCGGCAAGAAATGTCAAGGCTGTTTTCTGAAGGTTGTTGACAACCTGCGTGGCCTCACGCATTTCCTTTGCATTGTCTATACCCAAATGGTCGGAAAAAGCGGTTTCGATACTGGTTTTTAGATCGGGCAAAAACGGGTCTGCCCATGAGGGACGTTTTGAAATTAAAAAATCTTTATGCTCAATTGCATGGTCAACGATGGATTCACCGACTGTGAGCAATTCAACGTCTTTTGCACGGTATTTTCTAACTATTTTTACCATAAAAAATAATTTTATTGATTAATAACAGCAAAGATACACAGATTTTGAATGATAGCAAAATATTTTATTTTACACCTAAAATGCCAATACTCAACTTAATTTTGAGAACGTGAATAATTTAGAAGTTTGGAACTCATATATCCTTGCTGATAATTGTATTTTATTTTGAACCACTCTACATTTCGCGAGTCATAAAACCCTTTTTGAATTACTTCAACTTCACTCCCTTTTTTTAATACGAAAAGTTTTGAATTGCTGACTGATGGGCCAGAACGAACATTAGCATCAATATTTGATACATAAAAAAATCTTTCAATGGAAGGCTTCTCTGTTTTTACAATATTAGGCGGGATATAAGTACCCGAATGTTGCAATGGACTATTTACAAAACCCATAATTGTAATCAATATAACAACAAAACCAACTGGAAATAAGATCAATGTTTTTGAAAGTTGAAATTTTTTAATTGCAATAATCACACCTATAATACTACCAATAAATAATCCAAATATACCCCAGACGACAACGGGATTAAATGTTGAAATTGCAAACAAGTTATCAAGAAAGAAAAAAAAATTATAACCTATATAAGTAAAGGTGTTAACAACAGTTTTAATAAAAATCATTAAAAATATAAAGAAACCAACAATGGACCAACCTTTAGTTGAAATACTCATTTTATTTTTAAAAAATACAAATAAAATAAAAAAAATTGCTATTAATAACCAAATAACTATAATCATTTTTTTACATATTTATTAGTAATATTTTTTTTGTCATTTATTTGATAGAAATTTACTTTAGTGCTTTTTTATAATATTTATACTATAAACGGGATAAATTTCCGCAAATATAAAAAGGATAAAAGCAATATTAACATCAAATTGTTGAAATAAATTAAAAGGATAGGGTAAAAAATAAAAAGAAGCATATCAAATTAGGGTAACCAAATCCAGATT